>JBIIYT010000140.1:0-6445 GCA_044346675.1 Rhodoferax sp.
AAGGCGTGCCTGTGGTAGTCACTTACCATCCCAAGGTGCTGCTGCGCGCCAGTGCCGACAAGGCCAAGGCCTGGGCCGACTTGTGCTTAGGCCTGGATGTGGTGCAATCGCAGGCAAGCCATTCATAGTTCATCCTCTAAGGGAGTTACGCCTCATGTTGTCCAAAGCCATGCGTTATTTGATTTTCTTTGTGTCTGCCATCTTGCTACTGGCGGGCGCGTGGGTCTGGTTGACCTTGCACTGGAGCTACTCCGAGGGCGAGCGCGCAGGGTATGTGCAAAAGCTGTCTAAAAAAGGCTGGCTGTGCAAAACCTGGGAGGGGGAGATCGCCATGGTCACTATGCCCGGCGCGATACCTGATAAGTTTGAATTCTCAGTGAGCAATGAGGCCGTAGCTCAAAAAATAAACCAGCTTGCTGGCAAACGCGTAGTGCTGGTGTACCAACAACACAAGTTCATTCCCACACGCTGTTTTGGTGAAACCGAATACTTCATAGAAGACGTGCGCGAGGTAGGTGAAGGCCTGCCTGCACTGGTCTTGCCCGCCCCAGTGGCACCAGCGGCACCAGTCGCGCCACGTGCTGTGCCACTCCCCCCAAGCTTGCCTTATTAGTAAAAAAACACATGACATTTTTAGACCAGTTGCGCACCGCCGAGCGCCAAAACGGTTCCATGCTGTGTGTGGGCTTGGACCCCGATCCTGCCAAGTTTCCACAACACATGCGGGGCGACGCCAGCAAGATTTACGACTTTTGCTCGGCCATAGTAGACGCAACCGCTGACTTGGTCATTGCCTTCAAACCGCAAATTGCCTACTTTGCCGCGCACCGGGCCGAAGATCAGCTAGAGCGCTTGGTAGCCCACATGCGCCGCGCTGCGCCGCAGGTGCCGGTGATTTTGGATGCCAAGCGTGGTGACATTGGCAACACCGCAGAGCAGTACGCCATAGAGGCCTTTGAGCGCTATGGAGCAGATGCGGTCACGCTCTCGCCCTTTATGGGGTTTGACTCCGTGCAGCCTTACCTCAAGTACCACGGCAAAGGTGCTTTTTTGCTATGCCGCACTTCTAACCCCGGTGGCGACGATCTTCAAAACCAAAGGCTTTCTAGCGTGCCGGGCGAACCACTGCTGTACGAGCACATTGCCCGCTTGGCCCAAGGCCCGTGGAACCTGAACGGCCAGTTGGGTTTGGTGGTGGGAGCCACCTACCCCGCAGAAATTGAGCGTGTGCGTGTAGTAGCACCCCATTTGCCCTTGCTCATTCCCGGCGTGGGGGCACAGGGTGGTGACGCGGTGGCCACTGTCAGAGCGGGGTGGCGCGCAGTGGGTGGAGAAACAACTGCGCCCATCATTGTCAATTCTTCGCGTGCAGTTCTGTATGCATCTAGCGCTGCAGATTTTGCACAAGCTGCGCGGCGCGAAGCATTTCGCACACGCGACCAATTATGCGCAGCGCGGGGCTAGCGCTCGGCGCGCCCTTCCAGCTTCGCTTTCAAGAAGCCACCTGTTCCATAGCGTGTGACCCGGCTGTAAAAGCGCTGGGTCAGGCGCTGCACCATGGTGGCGTAGGCATCTGCGAGAGCGGGGGCGATGTGGAAACTGTCGTAGTTCACCACCACAGCTACACGCTCGCCATGCAGCGCCAGCGGTTCCAGCAGCGCAATCACCTGAGCCTCTACCGCCACCACGTCGGCAGCGCTGTCAATGGACAAGCCCTCAAAGTTGATAAACAGCAAGCGGTGCTCTCGGTCTAGCTCAAAACGCTCTGCCAGTGGTGTGGCCAGCATGCGTTCGCGCAGGCCCATGGCGTCTGGCGCAAACAGGGCTGCGTCCATGGTTTTGAGCTGCGGGCTGATGAGGGGCAAAAAGTCCATGTGCGCCAACACATCGTGTTGCAGGTCAACACCGGGGGCTAGCTCTATCAATTCGAGTTCGGGCTTGTCAGACGTGCCCGCCAACTGGAACACGCAACGTTCGGTCACATACAGCACCTGCTGGCCGCGCGCGCGCGCCACGCGGCCGCTGAAGGTGCGGTGCTCTACCTGCTGCACAAACTTGCGCTGGGTGCCTTCGCTTTGAATTTGCAAGCGGCCACCCTCTACGCCAACCTGCAAATCGCCAGCGGTGAAGGTGCCCACAAAGACCACAGTTTTGGCGTTTTGGCTGATGTTGATAAACCCACCGGCACCGGCCAGGCGCTTGCCAAACTTGCTCACGTTCAGGTTGCCTTGTGCATCGGCTTGTGCCAGGCCCAGTACGGCAATGTCCAAACCGCCGCCGTCGTAAAAGTCAAACTGGTTGGGCTGGTCGATGATGGCCTGCGTGTTCACCGCCGCGCCAAAGCTCAGGCCCCCGGCCGGTATGCCGCCAATCACCCCCGGCTCGGTGCTCAGGGTGAGAAGGTCTATCACTTTCTCTTCTGCCGCGACACCGGCCACGCCCTCGGGCATGCCAATGCCCAGGTTGACCACGCTGTTGGGTTTGAGCTCTAGCGCCGCGCGCCGTGCAATCACCTTGCGTTCAGTCAATGCCATGGTGGGCAGCAGCTCCATAGGCACACGAATTTCGCCCGAGTAGGCCGGGTTGTAGGCCTCGGAGAAGGTTTGCATGTGGTGGGCCGGGTCGGTGGCGATGACCACCGCATCTACCATGACGCCGGGCACCTTCACATGGCGCGGGTTCAGGGTGCCGCGCTCGGCCAGCCGCTCTACTTGGGCGATGACAATGCCACCGCTGTTGTGTGCGGCCATGGCAATGGCCAAGGCTTCTAGCGTCAGGGCTTCGCGCTCCATGGTGAGGTTGCCATCGGGGTCGGCAGTGGTGGCGCGGATGATGCCCACGGTAATGGGAAACGCCTTGTAAAAGAGGTAGTCTTTGCCATCTACTTGCATGCGGAGCACCAGCTCTTCGGTGGTGCGCGCGTTGATTTTTCCGCCGCCGTGCAGAGGGTCTACAAAGGTGTCCAGCCCCACATGGGTCAGCGTGCCGGGCTTGCCAGCCGCTATGTCTCTGAATAAATGCGCCAGCACGCCCTGGGGCAGGTTGTAGGCCTCTATGTGGTTGTTCACCGCCAGCGCTTGCAGCGCCGGCACCAGACCCCAGTGCCCACCTATCACCCGGCGCAGCAGCCCGGCGTGGCCCAAGTGGTTTAGGCCGCGGGTTTTGCCATCGCCTTGGCCTGCGGCGTACACCAGTGTGAGGTCGCGCGGGGCGCCTTGGCCGGTCTCGGCTTGCGTTTGCATAAAGCGCGCTTCTAGTGCCACCGCAATTTCTTCGGCAAAGCCGATGCCCACAAAGCCACCCGTGGCCACCGTGTCGCCATCGTGAATGAGGCGCACCGCCTCAGCCGCACTCACCACCTTGTTGCGCCGCACGCCGGTAGGATGCATGTCGTTGAAATGGGTGTGCATGCTGCTTGCTCCAGAAAAAGTTAGGTCTTTAGAAGTCGAGTCAAATAGCGCCCCGTGTGGCTCTCGGGGTTGGCGGCGATGTCTTCCGGTGTGCCCACGCCCACTACGGTGCCACCACCGGCACCCCCTTCGGGCCCCATGTCGATCAGCCAGTCGGCGGTCTTTATCACGTCTAAGTTGTGCTCAATCACCACAATGGTGTTGCCCGCATCGCGCAGCTGGTGCAGCACTTTGAGCAGCAGGGCAATGTCGGCAAAGTGCAGTCCCGTGGTGGGCTCGTCCAGTATGTAGAGCGTGCGGCCTGTGTCGCGTTTGCTCAGCTCCAGCGCCAGCTTCACCCGTTGGGCCTCACCGCCTGATAAGGTGGTGGCAGCTTGCCCTAGGCGGATGTACGAGAGGCCCACGTCTAGCAGCGTTTGCAGCTTGCGGGCAATGGTGGGCACGGCTTTGAGAAACTCAAACGCAGCTTCCACCGTGAGGTCCAATATCTGCGCAATGTTTTTTCCCTTGTACAGCACCTCTAGCGTTTCGCGGTTGTAGCGCGCGCCATGGCACACATCGCAGGGCACATACACATCCGGCAAGAAGTGCATCTCTACCTTCACCATGCCGTCGCCCTGGCAGGCCTCGCAGCGGCCACCGCCGCTGGCAGAGCCCACGTTAAAGCTAAAGCGCCCCGGGCCGTAGCCGCGCTCGCGCGCCATGGGCACCTCAGCCATCAGCTCGCGAATGGGAGTGAAGAGGCCCGTGTAGGTGGCAGGGTTAGAGCGCGGGGTGCGGCCAATGGGGGACTGGTCTACGTTGATGACTTTGTCGAAATGCTCTATGCCTTCAATAGCCTCATGGGCTGCGGGCTCGTCATGCGCGCGGTACAGGGTGCGGGCAACGGCGGCATACAGCGTGTCGTTCACCAAGGTGGACTTGCCCGAGCCGGAAACGCCAGTCACGCAGGTGAAAAGCCCTACCGGAAACTCCACGCTCACACTCTTGAGGTTGTGCCCACTGGCACCTACTACGCGCAGCGCTTGCATGTCGCCCAGGGTGGCTTGGTGGGCTGCCTCGCGCGCGGCGCGCCGCGTGGCGGCGGCGCTAGGGGCGAAGCGCGTGGACTTGTATTTGTCCGGAGAATCCGTGGAGCGTACCGTGGGCAGCCACGCGGTGCGTTGCCGGGGCACGGTGATTTGCAAAGTGCCTGCCAGATACTGGCCGGTGAGCGATTGCGCATTGGCTTTGACGTCGTCGAATGTGCCCTGTGCAATCACCCGCCCACCGTGTACGCCCGCGCCTAGGCCCATGTCAATGACATGGTCCGCGGCGCGCATCATGTCTTCATCATGCTCCACCACCAGCACGCTGTTGCCAATGTCACGCAGGTGCTTCAGGGTGTCTATCAGGCGGTCGTTGTCGCGCTGGTGCAGGCCAATGCTGGGCTCGTCCAGCACGTACATCACTCCCGTCAGGCCAGAGCCTATTTGACTGGCCAAGCGAATGCGCTGGCTCTCGCCGCCACTGAGTGTTTCGGCGCTGCGGTCTAGGCTCAGGTAGTTCAGGCCCACGTCGTTCAAAAACTTCAGGCGCAGGCCAATTTCACGCACCACCTTGGCGGCAATCTCGCCTTTAGCTCCCGTCATTTGCAGGGCGCTGAAGTAGGCGTAGCTCTCGCGCAGGGTGGCGCTGCTCACCTCAAAAATAGCGCGGGCCTGGTCACCCTCGCCAATCTTGACGTGGCGCGCTTCTCGGCGCAGGCGCGAGCCACCGCAGTCCGGGCACGTGTGGGTGCCCCGCATGCGGGCCAGGTCTTCGCGCACCAAGGCCGATTCGGTCTCGCGGTAGCGGCGCTGCATATTGGGGATGATGCCTTCAAACGGATGCTTCTTGTTCAGCTTTTTCCCCTGAGAGGCTCCGGAGTCCACCACGTAGCTGAACTTGATTTCTTCCTCGCCCGAGCCAAACAAAATGGCATGCTGAATACGTTCTTCAAGCGACTCAAACGGCTTTTCCAGATCAAACTTGTAATGTTTGGCCAAACTCTCTAGCATGCTGAAGTAGTAGCCGTTGCGCCGGTCCCAGCCTTTAATGGCTCCGCTGGCCAGGCTTAGTGACGGAAATGCTACCACCCGCGCCGGGTCAAACACCTCTTGCGCGCCCAAGCCATCACAACTGGGACAAGCGCCCACGGGGGAGTTGAAGGAAAACAGGCGTGGCTCCAACTCGGCAATAGAGTAGCTGCACACCGGACAGGCAAACTTGGCGTTAAACAAATGCTCCACCGCAGTGTCCATCTCCAGCGCTATAGCGCGTCCACCGGCCAGGCGCAAGGCCGCTTCAAAGCTCTCGGCCAAGCGCTGCTTCATGTCCGGGCGCACTTTCAGGCGGTCTATCACCACGTCAATATCGTGCTTCTCGGTTTTCTTCAAGGTGGGCAAATCATCAAACTCATACGCCTGCCCACCCACCCGAAAGCGCACATAGCCCTGTGCTTGCATGTCGGCAAACACGTCCAAAAACTCGCCCTTCTTTTCTCGGGCCACGGGGGCCAGAATCATCAGCTTGGTCTCTTCGGGTAAGGCCAGTACCGCATCCACCATCTGGCTCACGGTTTGGGCTTGCAGCGCCAAGTTGTGGTCGGGGCAATACGGTGTGCCCGCACGGGCAAACAGCAGGCGCAGGTAGTCGTGTATTTCAGTTACGGTGCCTACGGTGGAGCGCGGGTTGTGGCTGGTGGCTTTTTGTTCGATGCTGATGGCGGGCGACAAGCCCTCAATCATGTCCACATCAGGCTTGTCCATGAGTTGCAAAAACTGGCGTGCGTAGGTGCTCAAGCTTTCTACGTAGCGACGCTGCCCCTCAGCGTACAGCGTGTCAAAGGCCAAACTGGACTTGCCGGAGCCCGACAGTCCCGTAATCACCACCAACTGGTTGCGCGGAATATCCAGGTCAATATTCTTCAGATTGTGCGTGCGCGCACCACGCACGCTGATGCTGTGCTGGCGCAGCGCTGCTGCAAGGTAAGTGCCGTCGGAGCTTGGGTTCAA
>JBIIYT010000141.1:0-6413 GCA_044346675.1 Rhodoferax sp.
GTCGGACGCATCAATGCCCAACATCATCTCGATGCTCTCCGCATCCAGCGGCAAGTCGCCCAAGCCATCTTCACTGACAAAGTCTTCTAAATTGCCGAGACGCTTGCCAAGCTGCTCCAGCTTGTCCTGCGCAATAGCTTGGGTTTTGGACAAGAAAGCGTCCGCCATGATGTCGCTTACGGTTTTGATGTGTGCCTCTTGCTCCTCCTGGGCCATACCCAAAAGGGACATACCCGCGCGCAAGCGCTGCAACAACTGAGGCAGCTCTTGAATGACCTTGGCGCGGTCAGCCCGGTGAGGCTTCGCACTGGCAGACCACACCAGATCGGTCGCTGTGGTTTTATAAGTCAAGGTATCGGCATGCTGCGGACCCCTGCCTACTGCAGACACAGCCAACACCTCTGCCCACACTTTGAATAAAAAGGACCTGATCTCATCGCGTACCGGCAAGTCTTTAAGCGTATTACGCATCTCAATGGTGTACTGAATGGTGAGTGTTTCTTTTTGTTCCACCTGCTGGGCGACACTCACTACCTTTTGCGCAGGACCACTCTCTGTCAAAAACTTAGCTAGGAACTTCTGAAACTCATCGAACACCACTTGATAGACTTTTTTTCCGGTCTCAGGGTACTGCTCAACAACTTGCACGATGCGCTTGATTTCAGTCTCCATCGCATTTCCGCGCACGCCACTGGCATCAAAGCCCATCACGCACGAGCCCATGCGGTCAATCAAGAGTCGCGCCGGATGGGTGGTGGTGCCCAAAAATTCAGGGTCTTCCAAGGCCAAGCGCAATACCGGCATTTGGAGCCGAGCAAACCACACCCGAATACCCGGGGAAATACGTTCTTCCACCAAAATGGCCTGAAACATCAGCGCCACTATCTCAATAGTGGCCTTCTCGCCCTTGGTTTCAGCTGCATTCTTAAGCTCGGCCGTTTGGCGACGAAGATCGGTAGCGACCCGAACGACACCGGCAGGCGTATAGTCCTCGTAAACAGTGTTGGCAAAACCATAGCCGCCTTGTTGAGCTGAAGGTAATGCCAATGCCGCCGCGAGTGCGGGTGATGGAGCTTGGGGGACTGCTCCAACCATGTCCCCTCCACCGTAGCTAGCGAACATTCTGCGCAACTGTCCCACAACACCCTGCGCCCGACTACGCGCACGCGCTAAAGGGGTACTGCTGGTGAGCATGCGGGTCTCGTCCCCAGCGCCATAGGCATGGCTAGGACCAGACCCATCAGAAGAGCCCGAAGTCTGACGCCAAAATGGTGCGCTTGCCGATGAGTGCCCCGCAGCACTGGCGCGCGGCGCTACAGACTGTCCACGACCGGTATCTGCTTGCACCGAGTCCGAGCGCCCACTGGGTGGACCCGCGCGCGCCGCGCTAGAGGCACGCAAGTTCGCAGGCATGACCCGGTCTTTCAGCGCTATGGTAGGGAGCACGTTTTGGGTAATCAGCATGCCATTGGCGTTTTTGTAGGCAGCACCCAAAAGTTCCACGAGCTGGCGTTGCACTACGTCATTGACCATGGGCCAAGATTCGGCAGGCATACCACTGTCGCCCCACTGCTCCACGAGCATGAGCACCAAGACTTCTGGGCGCAACAGATCGAGTCCGCGCAAATCGTCGACCCCCTCGATCAAGCGTAGGCGCACGCGCAAGTCTTCAAACTGGCCGCCCACCACATCCATCACCGCCATCACGGTGCGCGAGGCCAAAATCTTGTTCTCCACCACCTCCGCACCCACCAACTCCAAGCCTTTGACTTCTACAGTTTGCGGCTTCTTCGCTAGAGCGGGATCCATGCATTCTTTCCACACCCGCGTGGTAGCTTCAATCCAAGCGCGGCGGCAATGTTTGTACGCCTCCCAAATATCGCGGCGCGTCTGGCTTACCCTGGCAGTGGTCGGTTCGTCTACTAAAGCGCCCAAACGTTCTTGGACTACCGCTCCAATGGTGGTCAACCCCTTGCAAACCTCGGCCAAAAATCTTTCGCGCACTAAGCGCGAAAGTACCAAGTTTTGCTTATTGACGGGAGGGGTATCCATAGCCCTATGGCGTCAAACGGTGGCACCCGCATTGGGGTCCTTGGGATCCTGGTCTTTTTTCACCGTGCTGCTGATGAGGTCTTCACGTTTGATACCAAGCCACATCGCAATCGCGGCTGCTACGAACACCGAAGAATAAATACCAAACAAAATACCGATGGTCAGCGCCAACGCAAAGTAGTGCAAAGTCGCCCCCCCAAACAGCAGCATAGACAAGACCATGATCTGGGTGGATCCGTGGGTAATGATGGTGCGGCTAATGGTCGAGGTGATAGCGTTGTCGATAATCTCGGTGGTATTCATCTTGCGGAAGCGGCGAAAGTTCTCGCGAATACGATCAAAAATCACCACCGATTCGTTCACGGAGTATCCCAACACCGCTAACACCGCCGCTAGGACCGGGAGCGAAAACTCCCACTGAAAGTAGGCAAAGAAGCCCAAAATAATGACCACATCATGCAAGTTGGCAATGATGGCTGCGACCGCAAACTTCCACTCAAAGCGAACGGCCAAGTACAGCATGATGCCAGCGACCACAAAGGCAAGTGCTTTCAAACCATTGACCACCAGTTCATCGCCCACCTGCGGTCCTACAAACTCAGAACGGCGCAAGGTTAATGGCTCCTCTCCCGTAGCGGTTTGGCATACTTTTTTATCGTTCTGCTTCGCGTCTGGCAGCAAGCTTGCACCCATGCTAGTGCACAAGCCTGCCATCACCTTGTCGCTTTGCTGTCCCGAGGTCGTGCCTTTTTGCACCGGCATACGGATGAGCACATCTTGGGTAGAGCCAAAGTTTTGCACCTGCACATCAGTGATGTCCAGACCGGCCACCGTCTTGCGAATCGCATCCAAATCAGCGGCTTGGGAATAGCTCACCTCCATCAAGGTGCCCCCCGTGAACTCTACCGACAGATGCAGACCACGCGAAAACAGAAAAAACACCGCAGCCACAAAGGTGGCAAATGACACCACGTTAAACACCACAGCATGCCGCATGAACGGAATGTCTTGGCGTATTTTGAAAAATTCCATAGTAATTCTCTTTAGCTGGTTGCAACCGTCTTGCCAGTGTCAGGCCGCCAAACGGTGCCGATGGACACGCTCTTGAGCTTCTTCTGACGACCGTACCATAAATTCACCACGCCGCGGGAGAAAAACACCCCTGAGAACATGCTGGTCAAAATACCCAAGCAGTGCACCACCGCAAAGCCACGCACCGGGCCAGAGCCAAAAGCTAGCAAGGCCAGGCCAGCAATGAGCGTGGTAACGTTGGAGTCGATGATGGTGGCCCACGCACGGTCGTACCCTGCATGAATGGCCGCCTGCGCCGAGGCGCCGTTGCGCAACTCTTCGCGCACCCGCTCGTTGATAAGCACGTTGGCGTCAATCGCCATGCCTAGTACCAAGGCCATAGCGGCCATGCCCGGCAGCGTGAGCGTGGCTTGCAACATAGACAACACCGCCACCAGCAGTAATAGATTAAACGCCAAGGCAATGCTGGAGATCACACCAAACAGCATGTAGTAGCCGCACATAAACACTGCCACTGCCAAGAAACCCCACAGCACACTGTTAAAGCCCTTGGCAATATTCTCAGCACCCAAGCTGGGGCCAATGGTGCGCTCTTCAATGATCTCCATGGGAGCGGCGAGTGAGCCCGCACGCAGCAGCAAAGACAGATTGCTGGTCTCTTGGGAAGTAAAGTTTCCGGTAATTTGGAAGCTGCTTCCAAATTCGCCTTGGATACGCGCCACCGATATCGCCTCCCCGCGTCCACGCTCAAAGATGATGATGGCCATCAGCTTGCCTACGTTTTCACGGGTCAAGTCACGCATCACACGTCCACCAATGCTGTCCAAGTCGACACTCACCGAGGGACGGTGGTTTTGATCAAACGAAGTCGTGGCACCGGTCAGCCGGTCACCCGTGAGCACAATTTGCTTTTTGGTAATCACGAAGCTGGTGTTGCCATCGCGGCTTTGTTCTAGAAATTTTTCCGAGCCAAAGGGCGCGGGGCCGCCCCCAGCCAAAGCAGCGCGCGCCTCGGCGCTTTCATCCACCATGCGAATTTCCAGGGTGGCGGTGCGCCCCAAAATATCTTTGGCCTTGGCGGTGTCTTGCACACCAGGGAGTTGCACCACAATGCGGTCCAAGCCTTGCTGCTGAATCACGGGCTCGGCCACACCCAGCTCGTTCACCCGGTTGTGCAGCGTGGTGATGTTTTGCTTGAGCGCCTGCTCTTGCACCTTGCTGGCAGCAAGCGGTGTAATAGAAGCCACTAGCTTGAACTGAGTCCCCTCGGCTGCATCTGCCGTCACCAAATCGGGGAACTGGTCTTTGATAATCCGCTTAACCACATCTGCGGCAGCGGCATCACGGAAACGGATTTCAATGGTTTGACCATTGCGCGTGATGCCGTCGTGGCGCACTTTCTTTTCCCGCAATGCGGAACGAATGTCCCCGGCCAGAGACTCTGCCCGCTTCGACAAAGCTGCTTGCATGTCCACTTGGAGCATAAAGTGCACCCCCCCGCGCAAATCCAGCCCCAAGTACATGGGGGATGCACGCAAAAAGGTAAGCCACGCAGGCGAGCGGGACAACAAGTTCAGCGCCACCACGTAAGAGGGATTGTCGGCATCAGGATTGAGCGCCTTTTGAATGGCGTCTTTGGCTTTGAGCTGCTCCTCGGTACCGGTAAACCGAGCTTTGATGGACGCGCCATCCAGTGCAATGCTTTGCGCCGCGAGGCCATTGGCTTGGAGTGCCTCTTCTATTCGCGCCATGGTCGCACCGTCGAGCTTGACCGATGCACGCACCACCGACACCTGCACCGCCGGGGACTCACCAAAAAAATTAGGCAAGGCGTACAGCGCACTCACCAACAGCGCAATGACCAGGACTGCGTATTTCCAAACGGGGTAGCGATTCATGGGGGCTATCGGAAAAATGGGCTATTTATTGCTTGATCGCGCCTTTGGGCAGCACTTGCACGATGGCAACACGTTGCACTTGGATTTCAACGCCATGGGCGACTTCCAGGCTCACCACTTGCTCATCGAGCTTGGTCACAGTTCCCAAAACACCCCCGACAGTGACTACCGGATCGCCTTTGGCGAGCGCATCAATCATGGCCTTGTGCTCTTTTTGTTTCTTCATTTGGGGGCGAATCATGATGAAGTACAGCACCACAAACATCAACACCAGGGGCAACATGCCCATTAGGGAAGATTGCATGTCGCCACCCGCAGCAGCGGGGGCAGTTTGGGCAAAAGCAGAAGAGATAAACACAGGCGAACTCCACAAAAAAATTGGGCAAAAACAATGAAAGCACAAGGTGCTTAAGAAGTGTGCGCACCACTTGCGCACGCGCCTATTCAGGCAAACAACCTGTGATTGTATGCGGGCAAGCGCAAATCACCCACTGCCGTGGGTGATTCCGATTGTGTCGGACTGTTACGGCTTAGGCTGCCTTGTCTTGCGCCTGCTCAAAGCCCCGCAATAACTGGGCCCATTGGGTGCGGGCAGCTGCCAAATGCCGCGCTTTCACGTGGCCAAAACCGCGTATGTGCTCGGGCAGCTTGGCAAAGGCCACGGCTGCGCCGTGATTAGCTGCTGTGAGTCGGGGCAACATGCCTGCAATAGCGCTTTGGTAGTCTTGCACCAAGGCGCGCTCTTGGCGGCGTTCTTCGCTGTAACCAAACACATCGAGCGGACTGCCACGCAACACTCTGAGCGGCGCGAGCAAGCGAAAAGCCCCGCGCACCCAAGGGCCAAATTGCGACTTTTGTAACTCGCCTTTCTCGTTCTTGCGCGCCCACAGTGGCGGAGCCAAGTGGTGACGCAGCGTGAAGTCGCCCTCAAACATGGCATTGACTTTGTCTAAAAAGGCCGAGTCGGTGTGCAGACGGGCCACTTCGTACTCATCCTTATAGGCCATGAGCTTAAACAAATAGCGCGCCACCGCCTGCGTCAATGGCAACTGTGGCGGCAGCTTGTCTTGCCCAGCCCCCCCCGCCATGACTCCCGTTTCTGCTTGGCGCACGCGTTCCACAAACGCGGCATAACTGGCTGCATAGGCAGCGTTTTGGTATTGGATCAAAAACTCCACCCGCTGCGCCACCATGGCCTGCAGCGGCTCTGCGGTGCGTAGGGTGAAGGCGATGACTTGGCCCGGGTTCAACACCTTTTGCACGGCAGCCCAATCATGCGCGGCGCGCCGGCCCCACTCGAACGCTGCCTTGTTTTGTGGCACGGCCACCGCGTTGAGCTCGATGGCGCGCATAAGTGCCGCGTAGCCCAGCGGTATCCAGCCTTTTTGCCATGCATAACCCAACATGATGGGGTTGGTGAAAATGCTGTCG
>JBIIYT010000006.1:0-19784 GCA_044346675.1 Rhodoferax sp.
TTAACAGCCAAGGTGGAGTGGGGCGCCGCAAGATAAAACTCCTTTCGTTAGATGATGGCTACGTGGTGGATAAGGCGGTAGCCAACACCACGAGTCTGATTGAGAAAGAAAAGGTGTTCGCACTGTTTAACTACACGTGGACCAATACCGTCAAAGCAACCATTCCTATGGCTGCCGCAGCCAAGGTGCCGTACTTTGGGCCTTACACCGGGTTTCAGGAGATGTATGGGACGCACAACCCTTATGTGTTTACCACCCGAGCCAGTTTTAAGGACGAACTGGCCAAGATTGTGCGCCATTTAAGCACGACAGGCACCACTCGTATTGCCTTATTGCATAACGACAGTGCCTCTGGGAAGGAACTGTTGGCTGATACTCAAGAACTCCTAGCCCAAACCAACATTAAGTTGGTCGGTACTGGGGTGATGAAGGCCAACTCGAAAGATCCCGCGGCTGCTGTTGCTGCGCTCAAAGATGCCGACATACAAGCCCTAATCTTGGGCGCTTCTGGTAGCGATGCCATTGCGTTCATCAAAGAATTTGACAAGCAAGCCAAGTACCGTCCGCCTTACTACGCCCGTAGCCTGATCAATGCAACCCAACTCGCCAAAGAGCTTGGAAAGCAGGCTGATGGCATATCGGTTACGCAAACTGCTCCGAATCCTTTCAAGATACACAACACGGCTGTGGCTTCCGAATACCGAAAGCTGTTGGCCCAGAAAAGTCCCGATGCGGTGCCCGACTACATTGCGCTAGAAGGGTTTATCTCGGCAAAAATTATGGTTGAGGGTTTACGCCGCGCTGGCGATAAGCCTACGCGCGAAAAACTTATTGCTGCCTTGGAAGGCTTGCGTAACTACGACGCAGGTGGCTACTTCGTGAGGTTTGACAATAAAAATCACCACGGTTCACGCTATGTTGACCTCACCCTAATAGCTCGCGGCGGAAAAGTTTTTGACTGAGCCGTCCCTACCCAATTCGGAGTATTCATGCCTGTTCAAACCTCAGACTCATCAACTCTCAAGTTGATAGAGCGACTGATCGGCTTTAACACTGTTAGCAAAGAGTCAAACCTCGGATTGATTGAGTGGGCTAGAGATTACCTGCGGGGCTTCGGTATCGACTGCCGACTATCCTACGATGCAGACAAAAGAAAGGCCAACTTGTTTGCCACCATAGGCGACAGAACTGGCGGAGGCTTGGTTTTGTCAGGCCATACCGATGTAGTGCCTGTTGTTGGGCAGGATTGGGACACCGACCCGTTTGTTGCCACCGTAAAAGATGGCAAGATATTCGGGCGCGGCACTTGCGACATGAAAAGCTTCATCGCGGTGTGCTTAGCCAAGGTGCCGGTCTTGGCCCATGCCAACTTGCCAAGCCCGGTGCATTTCGCTTTTTCGTATGACGAGGAGGTGGGCTGTTTGGGGGTGCGTGGCTTGTTGGATGACCTTGCCAAAAATGACATTAGGCCAGCAGGCTGCATTGTGGGGGAACCCACCAATATGGAGGTGGTGGTGGCGCATAAAGGCAAACGCAGCTACCACTGCTGCGTGCGAGGCCGCGAAGCCCATTCATCGATGACTCCGATTGGAGTCAACGCCATTGAGTTTGCAGCCGACCTGATTGGTTATATCCGCGATGTGGGGGAGCGCATAAAACATTCGGACACGTACCCTGGTTTTGACGTGCCATTTTCTACTGTGCTCACCACTGCTATCAAGGGTGGCATGTCCTTCCACAACACTAACACCATTCCCAGAGACTGCGAGTTCGTGTTTGAGCACCGATTTTTGCCAGGCGTTGACCCCGAACATTTGATTAATGAGGTGAAGGAGTACGCCAGTTCTACGCTGCTACCGCAGATGCGGGTGGTTGCCCCGGAAGCGGACATTAATTTCAGTACCAAAGTAAGTTATCCCGGCTTAGACCAGAATGAAGCGTCGGCCATTTCCCAGCTCACCCAGCGCCTCTCGGGGCAAACCAAGACCCGCAAGGTGGCGTTTGGCACGGAGGCTGGGCTTTTTCAGCAAGCAGGTATTCCATCAATCATTTGCGGCCCTGGCAATATTGCGCAGGCCCACAAACCCAATGAGTACGTTACGGTGGAGCAGATCGCACAGTGTGAACGATTCATAGACCAATTGGTGACTCAACTGAAAACTTTTCCCTGAGGGTTTTGTAGAGATAATCTATGCTGGGCACAAAGCGCCTTGGATGGATTGATATGAGAAAACTTGCTCTGGGAACCGGTATTTGTGTGTTTGCGGCTTGCGCGCAGGCCCAGCTACAGATTCCCAATCCACCCTCTCACAATACTTTTGCGGTGGGCCTGCACCTGACGTCTGTTCATGACATCGCTGGTTATGAAAACAACAATGTGGGCGCGTATGTGAAGTACCGCAATTGGTCTGTAGGGGCGTTTCGCAACAGTGTGCGAAAACAATCGGTCTACGCAGCCTATACCTATGAGTTGATGACGCCCCGCATGCCTGTGGTGGACTCGGTGGCCCTCACACTCGGGCTTACCAGTGGTTACCCCAAAAAAATAGAGGGCACAGATGTGTCGGTGCTGTTTGTGCCCACGATGGGCGTGAAGTTACGGCCTGATTTTTGGCTGCGTGTGGCAGTCATTCCAGCGTTCGAGCAATTTAACCGCTCCACCGCCGTTCACTTTATGGTGGAGAAGGAGTTTTAAGCAGGCTTGCAACTACGGGTTGCAGCGCCTGTCCCAGTGTTTGGTGTGCCGAGGCATCCAAATGCACACCGTCTAGCGCACTGGCAGTAACTACCGCGCCCGCATCAAAGAAATAGCAGCCAAGCGCTGTTGCCACATCCTTCAAAGCCTGTGGAAATCCGACGCAGCGGTGCTGCGCACCTTCAAATTTGGCTGCAATCAGACCCAAGGGCTGGGTGATGGGCGGTGGGGCAATCAGCAGTATGGGGGGCACGGGCATGCCGGGTTCGATGGGAGCTTGCCGAATGGCGGTCACCACCGTGGCCACACCCTGCGCACTGAGCAAGGCGCTGTTGTTGTGGGAGGCCTGAAAATCGTTGGTGCCAAGCATGACCATGACTAAGGCCAATGGCGAGTTCACTTCAATGCGTTGCGCCACGTCCCCTAAGCCTCTGCGTCCGGGCTTAAATGGGTCGTCCCACACCGTGCGACGACCATTGAGGCAGTCTTCTACCACCCGTATAGTTTTGCCTTGGGCCAAAAGGCCCATCTCTAGCACACCGGGCCAGCGTTGGTCAAAAGGCAAGCGGGCACGGGTGCCGGGAATCAGCCCCCAAGAGAGGGAATCAGCGTAGACAAGGCAGTTATTCAACTTTCGCCTTGGTGCGCAAATCTTCTTGGAACTTGGCCAGTTTTTGCTGCGTCAGTTGTTGTACGACTTGGGGTTTGATTTCCTCCAGCTTGGGCAACTGGGCTTCGCGCACGTCTTCCAGGCGAATCACGTGAAAGCCAAACTGGGTTTTGACCGGTTGCTCAGTCGTTTTGCCTTTGCTCATAGCAAGCAAGGCTTCGGCGAACTCAGCCACATAGCTGTTGGCAGGGGCCCAGTCAAGGTCACCACCATTTTGGGGGGCACCCGGGTCTTTAGAGAGTTTTTTGGCCAAAGCATCAAACTTGGCTCCTTTTTTCAGCTGGGCGATAACGGCTTTGGCTTCGCTCTCTTTTTCTACCAAGATATGGCGTGCTCGGTATTCTTTGCCGCTGTTGGCGGCGACAAACTTGTCGTATTCAGCCTGGGCTTCGGCATCAGTGACTGGATTTTTCTTTTGAAAGTCGGCAAACAGCTCGCGTATCAAGATGGACTGGCGGGTGAGTTCCATTTGTGCCTTGAAATCGTCTGTGGCGTCCAAGCCGCGCGCCTGCGCTTCTTGGGTAAATATCTCGCGTGTAATGACTTCCAGCTTGAGCTGGTCTTTCATTTCAGGGGTGACCTGGCGCCCCGCGCGAACCAGCTGCTGGGCCAAAGAGTCCATGCGCGCGGTGGGTACGGCCTTGCCGTTGACGATGGCCAAGTTTTGGGCCAAGGCCGCAGGGGTGCACACAGCAATAAAAACGGCGGCGGCAATGGAGGTCAATATTTGCTTCTTCATCTGGCTTCTTTCTGGGATGCTATTCACAAGTGGAGTAAAGGGACGGACTAAGTGCTAGGTTCGGTCGATGCTTCTATCGTTTCAATGGCCAGAGCATGCAGCCCTTGGTCAATGAAATCTTGCAACGCATCATACACAAGCCGGTGGCGGGCCACGCGGCTCTTGCCAACAAAAATGTGTGACCAGATGCGTACCCTAAAGTGGGTACCAAAGTCGGTGCCGTTGGAGCCCACGTGGCCGGCGTGCTGGTGGCTCTCGTCCACCACCTCAAGCAGTGTGGGGGCAAGGCGCTGGCGCAATCGGGCATCTAGCACGTCTGCGGTGGTATAACGGGGGGCGTTGTTCATGGGGCGGGGGGCTCTTTTTGGATGTGCGGCGCAACGTACAAACCCTGCCCAATGAGGAACATCAAGGGAAACACGTAGCCCCACAGCTTGAAGCTAACCCACGCTTCGGTGCTAAAGTACAACACCACGTAGGCGTTGAGTGCCGCCATAAAGGCGGTGTACACCACCCATGCGACGTTCAGACGGTGCCACACGGCGTCGGGTAGTTCCAACTGGCTACCCAACAAAAGCTTGAGAAAGTTTTTACGCATGACCCAGATCGCTATGGCCAGCCCGATGGCCATAGCGGCGTACAGCACCGTGGGCTTCCACTTGATAAAGCGCTCATCGTGCAATACCAGCGTGAACGCGCCAAACACCAGTATCAGTGCTAGCGTGATTTTTTGCATGGTTTGCAGCTTGCGGTCCATGGCGTAGATCACTGCCATTTGCACGCTAGTGGCCACCATCAGCACGGCAGTGGCGGTATAAATGTCGTGCAGCTTGAACGCGACAAAGAAAAGGACAATGGGGAAAAAATCGAGGAATGTTCTCATGTGGGTGTGAAGTGTAACGAGGCTGAGTTCATGCAGTAGCGCAGACCCGTGGGGGCGGGGCCGTCTTCGAACACGTGGCCCAGGTGGGCACCACAGTCTGCACAGTGCACTTCGGTGCGCTTCATCCAGAGCAGGCCGTCCACCTTGGTGCCTATGGCCTCTGAACTAATGGGCTGGAAATAGCTGGGCCAGCCGGTGCCTGAGTCAAACTTGGCGCTGGCATCAAACAAGGGCTTGTCGCAGCAAATGCAACTGTACAGGCCTGCGGCCTTGTTGTCGGCAAGCTTGCCGCTGAAGGCGCGCTCGGTGGCTTCGTGGCGGGTTACGTCATAGGCCAAGGGCTCCGCGCCTTTGGCCTTCAACAAGGCTTTCCATTCTTCGTCGGTTTTTTGAATCTTGGTGGTCATGGTGTGGGAGTTTTTAAGAACTGCAACTAATGGAAATGCTACTGGCCCAGTCGGGGGGGAAGTCGGCCCAAGCGGCATGCTCTGGGTGTTCGTCGAACGGGCGCTCCAAAACTTTCAAAAGTTGCGCCACCGGGGTGAAATCTTTGTCTTTGGCTGGGCGAATAGCCAACTCGCCCAGATGGTTGCGCAGCACGTATTTGGGGTTGGTTTGGAGCATCAAAGCAGCTGCTTGCCCTTTTTCATATTGCGTAAGCAGCTCCGAAAAAGATAGTAGCCAGCCCTTTATTCCAGAAGGCTCTATGAACAAATCGCACACTGAGTGGTCCGCTGGGTCGCCGGCCTGCGCCCAGTGGCTCAAGCGCCGCCAGAAGATGGAGTAGTCCACCTTATCGCCCGCTAAGAGCGCGAGCACTTCTTCCACCAACTTTTGACTCTGGGCAGTAGCCTGCGCCAAGCCCAGCTTGGCCGCCATGCGGCTGGCAAAGGCCTGCGGGTAAACGGCTTTGAAGGTCTCTAGCGCGGCGATGGCTTGGTCTTGTTCGCCAATCAAAGGTAGCAGGGCTTGGCCTAGGCAAAACAGGTTCCAGTAGGCCACGTTGGGCTGCTTGTAAAAGGCATAGCGGCCTTGGGTATCTGAGTGGTTGCACACATGGCCGGGGTCGTAGCCGTCTAAAAACTGAAAAGGCCCGAAGTCAAGGGTCAGGCCCAAAATGCTCATGTTGTCGGTGTTCATCACCCCGTGGCAAAAGCCCACGGCCTGCCACTGCGCCACCATGTGCGCGGTGCGCTCGGTCACTGCTTGCAAAAAGGCGGCATAGGGGTTGCCGCTAAAGCACCCACCATGGCCCGATTCAGTGCGGCATTCGGGGTAGTAGCGGTCTATCACGTAGTCGGCTAGGGTGCGCAGCGCGTCATGCTGGTCGGTATGGCAAAAATGCTCGAAATGCCCAAAGCGTATGAAACTGGGGGCCACCCGGGTGACCACCGCCGCAGTCTCTACTGTTTCTCGGCGCACGGGTGCATCTGAGCCAGTGATGCAGAGCGCGCGCGAAGTGGGTATACCCAAGCCATGCATGGCCTCGCTGCACAAAAACTCCCGAATACTGCTGCGCAGCACCGCGCGGCCGTCGCCCATGCGGGAAAAAGGCGTGAGCCCCGCGCCTTTGAGCTGCACTTCCAGGCCCGCCGTTTCCCCCAGCAAAATAGCGCGCCCATCGCCCAGCTGCCCGGCCCACACGCCAAATTGGTGTCCGCTATACACACTGGCCAGGGGCTGCGTACCGGCCAACGTTTGATTGCCTGAGAGCGCTTGCAGCCAATCTGGTGAGTTTTGCCAATCTTGGGGCAGGCTAAGGCTGGCCGCCACTTGCTGGCTGCGGCCCACCCAGTAAGGATCGGGCAGGGGGGTGGGGAGCAGGGGCACGCTGAATGCTGACCCCAAGGCCGCGAAGCGCGTGTCCCAGGTTAGGCCTAGGTTGGGCAAAACGGTGGCGGTATGGATCATGCGAGGAATTGTCTCGCATATGCGGAAGACCTTGGGTGTGCAGGGTTTGTGGGCGAGTGCTCCATGCTGAAGGTGGTCTAGGCCCTGTACCATTGGCATACGGGTACTCTGGTACCCGCTAATTGAGTACCCCAAGGGAAAGTGGTCATGAGTTTTTTCAAAAAGTACAACGGCAGCACCCACGTATGGCTGGTGCGCATGGAAACCGCTACATGGGTTCTCATCTACGGTGGTTTGCTCAGCCTGGTGTTGGCGACGTTTGTCGAGGCCACTCAGGGTCAGGATAGTGCGGCCTTGTACTGGGGCGGTGGCTTGGCGGTGTTGGCCGGGGTGGTGCTTGTTTACGTGCGTTCGCGCTTAAAAGATGAGGCCTGATATGGCACTCCCCAGCGCGCCTTTGGCTGTGGGCTTGGATATTCCCTTTATCCGCTTGCTGGGCTTTGAGCTTAGGGCTTTGGGCAATGGTCAGTCTGAGCTGCACTATCTGCCCCAAGCCGAGCACCTGAACTCTTTTGAGGTGACCCATGGCGGAGCGCTCATGACCTTGCTAGACGCCGCCATGGCCACCGCTGCACGCAGCGCGCAAGACGAAATGGGCGTGGTGACGATTGAGATGAAAACCAGCTTTATGCAGGCCGCCACAGGGCAGTTGGTCGCCAAAGGGGAGGTGTTGCACCGCACCGCCACTTTGGCGTTTACCCAGGCCACGGTGTACAACGCAGCGGGCAGTCCCTGTGCCCAGGCCACGGGTACTTTTAAGTTCGTTAAGCGTTTGGTCGTTGGGCGTGATGGGGGTCGCGAGGTAGCGGGTCTAAAAAAATGTTCAAATAGGCCCCTCTAGTTTTTTTAATTGATCAGGAAAATTCACATGGGCAATCAAATCGTTACCGAAGCAGACCGCAAAGCCACTCCAGCGCCTAAGCCACTGCCGGGCATGAAGTTGAACACGGGCGGGCGCGGCCAACGCGTTAGTCTGGAGCGCGGCACTGCCACCCGTTCTAAAAAGAACGCTGGCAAGCGCTCCAAAAAGGGCGGCTAAGCTCTAGCCACCCAATAGCGGCGGGCGTTGTTGGCAGCAGCCATGTCTACCATCAACGTCCCCGACTATTACCCCCAGTTTAGTTGTACCGGCAGCCAATGCCCGGACACTTGTTGCGGCGGCTGGGCCATCAGCATAGACCGCGACACGTACCACAAGTACAAAAGCACCAAACTCCCTGCGCTAGCTCCGCTCATGCAGCTGGCGGTTAGCAAAAATACCTCTCCCAGCGCAGACGGTAAAAACAACTTCGCGGTGATGGCCATGCGTGCCGATGGCAGCTGCCATTTTTTGCAAGAAGACCGCTTGTGCAGTATCCATGGGCACATGGGTGCCCAGGCACTGAGCAACACCTGCCGCATCTACCCGCGCTACCTCAACCGTTTTGGCGCGCAGCGAGAAAACGCGCTGGGTGTGTCGTGCCCCGAGGCGGCCCGGCTTATTTTGCTGAACCCGCAGCCCATGCAGTTCACCACCGTGCAGGCCGACCCAGACATTGACGGCAAGGCCTTCACCTCTTATGCCTACCCGCTGCAAACCGAAGGTGACCCCCAGCAGATGGAGGCGCTGAATGACTTTCGGGCGGTCATCATTGGCGTGTTGCAGTGCCGCGACTTGGCTTTGGGTACCCGGCTCATGGTACTGGGCTTTTTGCTGGATGAGGCGCATCAGGTCGTATCGGCGGGCAAAGCCCATTGGGCGCAAGAGTTACTGGCCGTGTTGGGTAGTTTTGTGGACATGTTGGCCCATCCAGCGCAATTGGAAGCCCAGTTTGTACACATTGCCGCCAATACGCCGCGCAAACTGGAGATGACTGCTGACCTGATTGCTCGCGCGCTGGCCGAAGCCCCATCGCCCCGCTACCAGGAGTGTTTGCAAGACGCAGTGCAGGGCTTGCCCAGTTACCCCGATGCTTTGCAGGCCTACTACCAGCCTTACTTCCAAGATAAAGCCTACATTTTCGAGAACTATTTGGTCAACCAAGTGCTGACTCGGCTGTTTCCCTTCGCCCGAGGGACGTATCTGGACTTGTACCGGGCTTTGATTGGTAACCTAGCCGTCATCCAAGTGCTACTGGTGGGCATAGCGGCCAAACACCAAGGGCTCAACGACGCGCGGGTGCTACAACTCATTCAAACCTTTGCCCGCCACTCTAACCACAGCGCCAGCCACCAAGACAAGCTCATTGCCTCGATGCACCCTCAGCCTCAGGATAGCTTTGTGCATGCCATGTGGCTGCTCAAAGACTAATCACTAGCTAGTAGGTGGTGAATGTGTCACCGCTTCATTTGAGAACAATTCTATAGTCACCTCTTTAATTTGTACTTTTAGTCTAAGTATTGACAAATTGTTTATATCAAAACATAATTCGCACATGACTAAGAAAACCAAAGAGCAACAATTGTTTCTAGATCAGCTGAAGCAGGTAGCGCAAGGACTAGGGGCTACATTTGCGCCGTTTTGCGAGGTGGTGGTGCACGACTTGCTGGATCCCAAGCACGCCATTCTTGCGGTTCACAACAACCTATCGGGGCGCCAGATTGGTAGCGCTGCCACAGAACTGGGCCTAGCTCGTATTCTTGACCCGGACTACCCACAGGTGGTCGCAAACTACGCAAATCAGTTTGCGGATGGTCGGCCCGTCAAGAGCACGTCGATTGGGATTAAAGACTCCGATGGGCGCTACATTGCAGCGCTATGTATGAACTTGGATTTGTCGCTGTTCAAAGGTTTGCAAAGCGCGATGAGTCAGTTCGTCGCGGTGGATACGGATGCCATTCATGGCGAGTCGCTCGACCCAGCCAATGCAGATGCAATCCGTGAATGCATTGACCGGTATGCAGCCCGATTGCTCAAAACCCCACGCACCCTTAAAGTGGAAGAGCGCCGAGAGCTACTAAAGGCCCTGAAGGCCGATGGCTTGCTGGAAGTGCGTAGATCTATGGAAACCGTGGCTGCGTACTTAGGCGTTTCGCGTGCATCGGTGTATGGCTATGCCAAGTAACGCACGACTTTTGTTGGTTGACAAAGATGCCGTGGCGCGCTTGTTGGAGCCAGATGCGGTGTTGGAAGCGGTGCGCGAAGCATTTGTGCTGCACAGCCAGAGCGAAGGGCGTGTTTTTCCGGTGGTGCGCGAAGCGTTGTCAACCGGGGGAATCTTTGGCATTAAATCTGGTGATGTGCCGCAACAAGGCCTGCTGGGGTTCAAGGCAGCAGGCTTTTGGCCCCAAAACAGAGGAGTGGGAAGCGAACCGCACCAGGCTACGATATTGCTGATCGATCCGGAAAATGGGCGTCCCATTTGCTTGATTGACGGTAATGCCATTACGACGGCACGTACCGGCGCAGCCGGAGGCGTTGGCCTTGGGCTCTTAGCGCGCCAAAACAGCACCAGTGCATGTGTATTTGGAGCTGGGGTCCAGGCACAAATTCAATTGGAATTTGCATTACGTCTTATGCCTACTTTGACAACAGTGCGCTACCTTACGGGAATTGATGCGCCGAGCATCGCATTTGAAAGGCATTTCTCTGGGCGATGCAATTTACAGTTTGCGACCGATGCTAACGTGGCCGTATCGCAGAGCGACTTGATTATCACCGCGACGCCCGGCAGCGGCCCGCTGTTTGACGCCGACGCAGTGAGGCCAGGAACGCATGTGAACTGCGTGGGTGCAGACACCAAAGGCAAGCGTGAGTTACCCCCCTATTTGCTTCAACGAGCCCGACTCTTTGTAGACGACAAAATACAAGCGCGCTCTATCGGAGAGACCCAATGGGCACCCCGTACGCATTGCGATGAGATTGGCGACGTGTTGACCGCAAAAGTTCACCTAAATCGCCAGCCAACCGACATCACTGTTTTTGACATGACAGGCCTAGCGCTCCAAGACCTCACGGTAGCGCGCCTTGTTCATCGTAGCGCACTGCAACAGGGTGCCGGGACAAGTATTGCCTGGCCCTGGTAGCACAACCCAATTGACTTGTCACATTCAGTGATACCCCTTAACTTTTGGAGACCACAATGCTCAATAGCCCTGATCTGGAGACCCCCCTCTTGCTGCTAGATGAGAGACGAATGCAGCACAACATCGAACGCATGCAGTCACGCATGACAGCGCTGGGCGTCCGGTTTCGCCCCCATGCCAAAACCAGCAAATGCCCGGATGTGGTGAAGCGGCAGCTAGCGGCAGGGGCACAGGGCATTACCGTGTCCACACTCAAAGAGGCAGAGCGCTTCTTTGACGCGGGAATTGACGATATCCTCTACGCGGTCGCCATTGTGCCGAGCAAGTTGGACCACGCCTTGCGCTTGGCGCGGCAAGGACTCAAGCTGACGCTCTTGGTGGAATCTGTTTGGGCTGCAGAGCAGCTATCGCAACATGGCATACAACATGGCTATTGCTACGACGTGCTGATCGAGGTGGACACCGATGGCCACCGCTCTGGAATCAAGCCGCAAGATCCTCAGCTAGGTCTTGTTGCCGACGCTCTACGAGTAGAGGGCGGTTATGGCGCACGTCTCAAGGGTGTGTTAACCCATGCAGGGAGCTCCTATGCCTTACGCACACCTGAAGAACTAGAGGCAATGGCCGAGTGTGAACGCGCTGGCTGCGTTGAAGCTGCCCAGTGCTTGCGCGCTGCGGGTCACTCTTGCAGTGTGGTGAGTGTGGGGTCAACTCCCACGGCTTTAAGCGCAAGGTCCTTGGATGGAGTCACGGAAGTGCGTGCCGGTGTGTACGTATTTTTTGACCTTGTGATGGCGGGTGTGGGAGTCTGTTCGGTGGAGGACATTGCTTTGTCTGTTATGTGCACGGTCATTGGGCATCGCCCTGACGTGGGATGGGTTATCACAGATGCGGGGTGGATGGCCATGAGTCGGGATCGCGGTACCCAGAAACAAGCTTGTGACTATGGGTACGGATTGGTCAGTAGTGACGATGGAACGCCTATCCCTGAGCTCGTCTTTAATGAGGCCAATCAAGAGCACGGCGTACTTCAATGGAATGGAGACAGTGAGCATCGGCTGGAAGATCGATTTCCGCTGGGATCACGCCTACGCATCCTGCCCAACCATGCATGCGCCACGGGTGCGCAGCATGAGTGTTACGTGACGTTGCCCTCATCAGGAGGTGCCCCCCAGCGCTGGAACCGGTTCTATGGTTGGTAATCAATTCACTGTGCCGTTCAAGCGCTGCCAGTACTGCAGCGCCACGCGGTAGGTGGTGCACTGCGCTTGCACCGTTTCCTCGATGCGGTTCCCGTAGCCCCCCGCCATCTGAAAAGCGAGCGGAATACGCCGTGTGTAGCACCAGTCAAACACCCGGCGGTCGCGCGCCTCCAGCCCATCAAAACTCAGTTTCAAACGGCCTAGGCGATCGCCCTCAAACGGGTCGGCTCCGGCCAAGTACAGCACCAGCCCGGGGGCAAAGCGGTTGTCTAGCTCTTGCAGGGCGTGTTCCAGTGCGGCGAGGTACTGCGCGTCCTCGCAACCGTCGGGCAGGGGTACGTCCAGGTCGCTGTCCTCTTTGCGAAACGGAAAGTTTTTTTCCCCGTGCAGCGAGAGGGTGAACACGCTGTCGTCGTGTTGAAAAATGCTGGCGGTGCCATTGCCTTGGTGCACATCCAGGTCGATGATGGCCACTTGCAAGTCGGGTCTGGGATGGGCTGTGTTGGCGCTGTGCTTTCGGCTCCACTCTGCCTGCATGAGCCGCGCCGCCACGGCCACATCATTGAACACGCAAAAGCCGCCGCCTTTGTCCGCGTAGGCGTGGTGGGTGCCGCCAGCCAAGTTGGCGGCTAACCCTTCGGGCCCCGCGGCACCAAACAAGGCGCTGCGCGCCGCTGCCACAGTGGCTCCTACCGAGCGTCGCGCACGCTCCACCATGGCCGTGCTCCACGGAAAACCAATTTCGCGCATCACCGCTGCGCTGGCTGTGCCGTGCACGATAGAGGCTATGTACTGCGGCGTGTGCGCCAGTGCGAGTTCACCGTCCGTGGCACTGGGGGCCAGCTCTAACTGGACACCGGGCAAGTGTTCGGCCAGCTGGTCGCGCAGCATGCGGTACTTGGCCATGGGAAAGCGATGCCCCGGTGGCAAGGGCAACACAAACTGGTCGGAGTAAAACGCCTGCATGCCCTTTACTAGCTATACACCCGCACCGCGCTCAATACGTGCCGATGTAGTCTTTCTTGCCCACTTCCACGCCGTTGTGGCGCAGGATGGCATAGGCCGTGGTGGTGTGGAAGAAGAAATGTGGCAAGCCGTAGTTAAACAAATAAGACTGGCCGGTAAAGCGTTTTTCTTTGGGTGTACCGGCTTGGGTGATGATTTCCCGGGTGGCAGCCTCTTCAAACTTGCCAGCATCCAGCCCTGCCAAGAAAGCCAGCACCGTGTCTATACGGGCTTGCAGCTGGGCGAAGGTTTGCTCGGTGTCTTCCAGCTTGGGCACATCCACCCCAGCCAGGCGGGCCGACACGCTTTTGGCAAAGTCAGATGCCACTTGCACTTGGCGCAACAAGGCAAACATGTCGGGGTACAAGCGGGCTTGCAGCAGGACGGTGGGGTCTATTTTTTTGTCCGCAGCGTGGGCTTCGGCCTTGGCCAAGACGGTTTTCAGGCCACCCAACATCTGGGTGAATACGGGGATGGAGGCGGTGTAGATGGGGTTGGTCATGGGAGCTTTCTAAAAGGGGGCGATTTTGCCTTGAATGGGCAATGTGCGTGCGCGGCGGGCCTATTTGCGGGCTTGCATCTGCACGCTTACTCGTGGCCCGAAGATGTGGCTGCACCTAGCCGCCAAAGGGACGTGACCTCTGCCGCCCTCGCAGCGTGCAGTGCGTCGCTGGCATCGGCGGCCTTGGGGTGCAGCGGCTTGGCGTCCATGCGGCACAGCACCTGCAGGCCATTGCGGGCAAATGCGTCTAGCAGCTCAGCACGCGTGCGCAGCCCTAAATGTTCGGCCAAGTCCGACAAAACCAGCCAGCCCTCGCCACCGGGCAGCAAGTGGGCTGCTAAACCCGCCAAAAAGCCCAGCAACATGCGGCTGCCTTCGTCATACACCGCATGCTCTATAGGGGCGCTGGGGCGTGCGGGCAGCCAGGGCGGGTTGCACACCACGAGCAATGCTCGCCCTTGCGGGAATAAATCTGCTTTCACTACTTGCACTTGGGCTGCTACGCCCAATTGGGCGAGGTTAGCGGTGGCGCACTCCAGCGCGCGTGCATCCATGTCGGTGGCCACCACCTGCGCCACACCACGGCGCGCCAGCACCGCAGACAAAACGCCCGAGCCCGTGCCAATGTCAAACGCCGCTGCGGTCGCTGACGCGCTGGCAAGCAACAAAGGCGGCAGCGGCGCAGTTGCCACCAACGCGATGTATTCCCCGCGCACGGGTGAAAAAACCCCATAGTGGGGGTAAATGCGGTTGTTGGGTGCCGCGCCCAGGGCGGCAATCTCTACGCCTTTTTTGCGCCACTCATGCGCGCTGACCATGCCCAGGAGGTCGCGCAGCGATGCGATGCTGTGGCCATCCGCACCCTGTGGGTCATCATACTCAGCCCCTACTAGGGCCGGGCCCCAAGCTTCTGCGCAGGCGACCCGTGCATCTGGCGCGCGGCGCAGGGCAATGCTGTAGTCCGCATTAAACGAAATGAGTACCATGCCCAACACCCGCGCCCGCTGTGCTTGGGCCTGGCGGTGCTGGTTGAAGGCATCAATGGGCGCAACCTTGGCGGGTGTCGCACCCGCAGACTTGCGCGATTTGCGCGCCGGTAGCTTGTCAATGCGCCGCGCCATGGCCTGCAGCAACTGGTGCGCGTTGTGAAAATCACCGCGCCACAGCAGGGCCGTGCCTGCGCAGGCCAAGTGGTAAGCCTCATCCGCCGTGGTGGTGTCGTCGGCCAGCACCACGCGCTTGGGTGGCGCTGCGCCGCGTTCAGAGCGCCACTGGGCGTGGCATGGCCCACCGAATTCAGTCCAATGGATGGTGGAAGCAAGGGGAGTCATTGGCTGATAAATGAAAAAAAGTTAAAACGCTTGGCCGCAGAAGGTTGTAACAGATATCAGGGCTGATGCCTGACGAAGCAGCTGTGGCAAACTCTTGACCTTGTTGGATATTTGGTAGCCATCTTGTGGTGCCTCAGTATTTCTAGTCGGTGTCTGTACTTTTCTCTCCCATGCAAAAAATCATCGCGCAACTCGCGCAAGAAATCCGTGTTCGCCCCAACCAAATTGAAGCCGCCGTGGCCCTGTTGGACGAGGGCGCTACCGTGCCCTTTATTGCCCGTTACCGCAAAGAGGTAACCGGGGGGCTGGACGACATTCAGCTGCGCGAACTGGAAGCGCGCCTGAGCTACTTGCGCGAGCTGCGTGACCGCCGCGAGGTGGTTTTGAAGGCCATTGACGAGCAGGGCAAGCTCACTCCCGCGCTCATTGCAGCCATTCACAACACAGCCACCAAGCAAGAGCTCGAAGACATTTACCTCCCCTTCAAGCTCAAGCGCCGCACCAAGGGCCAGCTGGCCAAAGAGGCCGGGCTGGAGCCCCTGGCCGATACCTTGTTTGCCAATCCCACGCTCAACCCTTCAGACGAGGCTTTGGCCTATGTCATTCCCATGCGCCCGGTGGTGGAGGGCGAAGACAAGCAGCCTGACTTCTCTACCGTGCAGGCGGTGCTGGACGGCGTGCGCGACCTGTTGAGTGAACGCTGGGCCGAAAACCCGGCCCTGGTGCAAGACCTGCGTGAGTGGCTGTGGAATGAAGGGCTGTTTCAGTCCAAACGCATGGACGGCAAAGACGAGGCCAACGCCGATGTAGCCAAGTTCCGCGACTATTTTGAATACGACGAACCCATAGGCCGCGTACCCAGCCACCGCGCGCTGGCGGTGTTTAGGGGCAGGGCGCTGGATATTTTGGATGCCAAGTTGGTGCTGCCGGAACCAGTGGCTGAGGTAGCCGCTGCGCCGCTGAGCAAGGGCACGCGGGCCGCGCCCGTAGTGTCTTTGGCCGAGGCCCGCATCGCCTTGCGCCTGGGCTGGAGCCACCAGGGCCGCGCGGCGGATGACCTGATTCGCAAATGCGTGGCCTGGACTTGGCGCGTGAAGCTGAGCCTGTCCACCGAGCGCGACCTGTTTGCCCGGCTGCGCGAAGAGGCGGAAAAAGTGGCTATTAAAGTGTTTGCCGACAACTTGCGCGACCTGCTGCTGGCCGCGCCCGCTGGCCCGCGCATGGTGATGGGGCTAGACCCCGGCATTCGCACCGGTGTGAAAGTGGCCGTGGTAGATGCCACGGGCAAGCTGGTGGAAACCACCACCGTGTACCCGCACGAGCCGCGCAAAGATTGGGATGGCGCGCTGCACGCCTTGGGCGCGCTGTGCATGCGCCATGGCGTAAACCTCATTGCGATTGGCAACGGCACCGCAAGTAAAGAGACGGACAAGCTGGCGGCTGATTTAATCAAGCTGATGGCTAAGGGTGACGGTCCGGCCATTGACAAAGTAGTGGTCAGCGAAGCCGGTGCCTCAGTCTACAGCGCGAGCGAATTTGCCAGCCAAGAAATGCCCGATGTAGACGTGAGCTTGCGCGGCGCGGCCAGTATTGCCCGCCGCTTGCAAGACCCGCTGGCGGAGCTGGTGAAGATTGACCCCAAGAGCATTGGCGTCGGGCAGTACCAGCACGATGTGAACCAAAGCGAGCTGGCCAAAATGCTGGACTCCGTGGTGGAAGACTGCGTGAATTCGGTGGGGGTGGACCTGAACACGGCCAGCGTGCCGCTGCTCTCCCGGGTGTCGGGCCTCTCGGGCACCGTGGCCAAGGCCGTGGTGCGTTGGCGCGAGGCCAATGGTGCCTTTAGCTGCCGCCAAGATTTGTTGAAGGTAACGGGCCTAGGCGCCAAGACCTTTGAGCAAAGCGCAGGCTTCTTGCGCATTCGCGGTGGTAGCAACCCGCTGGACATGACCGGCGTTCACCCTGAAACCTATTCGGTGGTGGAGCGAATCATCGCCAAAGCGGGCAAGCCCGTGGCCGAGGTGATGGGCCGTGCAGACATGCTCAAAACCCTGCGCCCCGAGCTGTTTGCCAATGATCAGTTTGGTGTGATCACGGTGAAAGATATTTTGACCGAGCTGGAAAAACCGGGCCGCGACCCGCGCCCCGACTTCAAGGTAGCCCGCTTTAACGAGGGCGTGGACGACATCAAAGACCTGAAAGAGGGTATGGTGTTAGAGGGCACAGTGAGCAATGTGGCCGCCTTTGGCGCATTCGTAGACTTGGGCGTGCACCAAGATGGCTTGGTGCATGTGAGCCAACTCAGCCATAAGTTTGTGACCGATGCACGCGAAGTGGTGAAAACCGGTGACATTGTGAAAGTGCAGATCGTAGAGGTAGACGTGGCCCGTAAACGCATCGCCCTGACCATGAAGCTGGGTGCAGCCCCTGCACGGCGGGACGAAGGCGGGCGCTCTGCCGGGGACAACCGGTATCAGCCAGCGCACCGCTCATCAAGCAACCAGTACGTGGGAGCCCAAGCGCCTAGCGCTATGGCATCTGCGTTTGCCAAGCTCAAACGCTAGCAAGTCAGATTGTCGGTGCTGCCATATGTTGGGCAATGGTTACATAATGAAACCTTTACCTAGTGAGGCCACAAGCGGTCTTTCATGAAACTCGATGCCTTATTGGAATTGCAGTTCAATCTGCCCAGCATCCCTAAGGTGGTGGCGCTGCTGCTCAATGCGCTAGAGCGCGAGGAGGCGGACCTGCGTCAAATTACCCAGCTCATCAGCACCGACCCGGCGCTGACCACGCGCATTTTGCAGCTGGCCAACTCTAGCTTTTTCAAGCTCAGTGGCACGATCAACAGTGTGTCTGAGGCCTTGGCCTTGCTCAACCTCAGCCACGTGCGCACCATGGCACAGGCTGCGGCCAGTGGGGCATCGCTCAAAGCCGTGCCCGGAATCAATTTACAACAGTTTTGGAGCTACAGCCTGAACGTGGCCACCGTCTCCCGCGCGCTGGCCGGCCAGGTGCGGCAAAACCAGCAAGCGGCATTTACCTGTGGGCTTATCCATGCGGTGGGTGAACTGGCCATGCACTTGAGCATGCCTGAGGCTATTGCCCAACTCAACCAAGAGGTGTCGCCCCTAGACCTGCGCCGTGCCAAAGCCGAGCGGGCTGCGTTTGGCTACTGCTACGCCAGTGTGGGCGCAGGGTTTGCACGCATGTGGCACTTTCCCGAAGCCATGGTTGATGCGCTGGAGCACCAATACGCACCGTTCCAGAATAATGTGTATGAGCCCCTGGCCGGGGTCATCCACCTTGCCAGTTGGCGCGCTCGCGGGCGTGAAGCCAAGATGAACGAGCGTGCGCTGGCCGTGACTTTTCCGGCAGAAGTGGGCGAACCGTTAGGCTTGGACATCGACATGGTGCTACAGCAAGACCCATTCGACTGGGCCGCCCACTCCTAACAATGAGCGCCCACCACGGTCACCACCGCAATCCGCGTGCGCTGCTCACCCCTGCCATGCACCGGGTGTTGGAGCTGATGGAGCGCGCCCCTAGGGTGCCACTGCACGCTTTAAACCCTAGCCAGGCCCGCGCGGCCTACGAAGCGGGGGCCGGTGTTTTGGAGCTACCCAAACAAAGCTTGCAACGCGTGGAAAGTTTTACTTTTACGGCGCGCGATGGCTATCCCGTGCCGGTGCGCCTGTATGCCCCCAACGCAGAAGTGCTGCCGGTGTTGGTGTATTTTCATGGCGGTGGCTTTACGGTCGGTAGCATTGCCACGCACGATGGGCTGTGCCGCAGGCTCAGCCATCTGGCGCACTGTGCGGTCCTGTCAGTGGACTACCGGCTGGCGCCCGAGCACAAATTCCCCTGCGCGCACAACGATGCATGGGACGCTGTGCAATGGGTGGCCCAGCAGAGCGCGCCAGTGGGCGTGGATGCCAGTCGCATTGCCGTGGGTGGCGACAGTGCTGGAGGCACGCTGGCCGCAGCCTGCGCGATACAGGCCCGCGATGAGGGCTTGCCCTTAGCCTTGCAACTGCTTATTTACCCCGGTTGTGCGTCGCAGCAAACGGCCCCCTCGCACCAAAAATTTGCCCATGGTTTTGTACTAGAGGCTGAGCACATTGACTATTTTTTCAGCCACTACGTGCGCAGCGCGCAAGACCGCGAAGACTGGCGCTTTGCTCCACTCGATGGCCTGCGCGCCGATGGCCAAGAGGCAGACTTAGGCAGCCTGGCCCCCGTGTGGATGGGTTTGGCCGAATGCGACCCCTTGGTAGACGAGGGGGTGCAGTATGCAGACCGGCTGCGCATGGCCGGGGTGACGGTGGATTTGGAAATTTACCGTGGCGTGGTGCACGAATTTATCAAAATGGGGCGGGCCATTCCCCAAGCATTGCAGGCCCAAGCAGATGCTTCACGGGCACTGAAAAACGCGTTTAAAAATTCGTGATCTAAAAGCTGCGCTTAGAAGCCCAGCGAAGCCAGCAGGTCGTCTACATCACCTTGCTGCAAGGCGGTGCCCGCAGTCTGTGGCCCCTCAAGTTTATGGTTATCTACCGTAACGGGGTCTGCCGCTGTCGAGGTGGTTACAACTTCAGCAGCTGCACTGGCCAAAGACTCCGGCGCGCTCTCCATTAACAGGTGAACGAGTTGCAGTTCGGTACGGGTGATGATGTCAATCACCTTCTTGATCACCTGGCCCGACAAATCCTGGAAATCTTGCGCCATCATGATGTCGCTTAAAGCGGCAGACTGCCCTTCGGCAAACTTGGCGGAGCGCTCGGCAAACTTGCCGCATACCAGCATCAGGCCCTTGGCTTTTTCTACCGTGAAGTCGTTTG
>JBIIYT010000007.1:0-19703 GCA_044346675.1 Rhodoferax sp.
AGCATGTGCTGCCAAGCGATGCCACGCTGGAACACATGCGCCCTTTGAGCGAGGGTGGCAACAGCCATCTAGAAAACTTAGCGATCAGCCACGCTCGGTGCAACCAAGGCCGACACACCCACGACCAAAATATGCCTCAATGAATCGAAGGGCCGTTGGCCTTGGGTAGTCCACTTCCTGCCACAAACCGATACTATGTCGGGCTGACTTCGGGTGAATGCTTTTATGTCTGCTTCTATTTCCATGCCTCTCTCCTCTGAATTAGCGCTCGTGCCATTGGATGACGCGGTGGTGCCCGCGACTGGCACGTTTCAAAGCTTTCCGGGTTCTCCTTTTGAGTTGTATTTGCCTTATCCCGCAGCGGGCGACCAGCCAGCAGCCATTGATAAACTGGTAGACGGTGTGAACGACGGTGAGGTGTTTCAAACCCTGCTGGGTGTGACCGGCTCCGGCAAAACCTTTACCATGGCCAATGTGATTGCGCGCCTGGGTCGCCCCGCCATTGTGTATGCGCCCAACAAAACGCTGGCTGCGCAGTTGTACAGCGAGTTTCGCGAGTTTTTCCCCAAGAATGCGGTGGAGTACTTCGTGAGTTACTACGACTACTACCAACCCGAAGCTTATGTGCCCCAGCGCGACCTGTTTATTGAAAAAGACTCGGCCATCAATGAGCACATTGAGCAAATGCGCTTGTCGTGTACCAAGAGCATTTTGGAGCGGCGCGATGTGGTGATTGTTGCCACCGTGTCCGCCATCTACGGCATTGGCCAGCCTGAGGCTTACCACCAGATGGTGATGACCCTGCGCGCAGGCGACAAAATGGGCCAGCGCGACATGATTGCCCAACTGGTGCGCATGCAATACCAGCGCAACGACATGGATTTTTCACGCGGCGCTTTTCGGGTGCGGGGCGACACCATCGACGTGTTTCCCGCAGAGCACAGCGAGATGGCCATTCGCATTGAGCTGTTTGACGATGAGATTGAATCGCTGCAGCTGTTTGACCCGCTCACCGGGCGCATTCGACAAAAAATACCGCGCTTCACCGTGTACCCGAGCAGCCACTACGTGACCCCGCGCGACCGGGTACTGGCGGCGGTGGAAACCATCAAGGTGGAGCTGTCAGACCGGGTGAAAGAGTTTGTGAGTCAAGGCAAGCTGGTAGAAGCCCAGAGGCTGGAGCAGCGCACCCGGTTTGATTTGGAAATGCTCAGCGAAGTAGGGCACTGCAAGGGCATTGAGAACTACACCCGCCACCTCAGCGGCTCGGCTCCCGGCGAGCCGCCCGCTACGCTGACCGACTACTTACCCAAAGACGCGGTCATGTTTTTGGACGAGAGCCACGTGCTCATTGGTCAGTTTGGCGGCATGTACAACGGCGACCGCTCGCGCAAAACCACACTGGTGGAGTACGGCTTTCGCCTGCCAAGCGCGCTGGACAACAGACCCCTAAAGTTTGAAGAGTTTCAAACCAAGATGCGCCAGGCGATATTTGTCTCGGCCACTCCTGGCCAATGGGAGCAAGACCATGCCGGCCAGGTGGTGGAACAACTGGTGCGCCCCACGGGCTTGGTAGACCCAGAGGTGGAAGTGCGCCCCGCCACGAGCCAGGTGGACGATGTGCTGCAAGAAATTCGCATACGGGTAGAGAAACACGAGCGTGTGCTCATCACTACGCTGACCAAGCGCATGGCCGAGCAGCTTACCGACTACTTGACGGACAACGGCGTCAAAGTCCGCTACCTGCACAGCGATGTAGACACGGTAGAGCGGGTGGAGATACTGCGCGACCTGCGCTTGGGTGCTTTTGATGTGCTGGTGGGTATTAACCTGCTGCGCGAGGGGCTGGACATTCCCGAGGTGTCTTTGGTGGCGATATTGGATGCTGACAAGGAGGGCTTTTTGCGCTCGGAGCGCTCGCTCATCCAGACTATTGGCCGCGCTGCGCGCAACCTGCATGGCCGCGCTATTTTGTACGCCGACAAGGTGACCGACTCTATGGCGCGCGCCATTGGCGAGACTGAGCGCCGTCGTAAGACCCAAGTAGCACACAACCTGACCCATAACATCACCCCGCGCAGCATCGTGAAGCAAGTGCGTGACTTGATAGATGGCGTGTACAGCGAAAAAGCTGGCAAAGAAGCAGAGCGCCTAGAGCGCGATGCCCAACAACGGGCGCAGGTGGAAGACATGAGCGAGAAAGACATTTCCCGCGAGATCAAACGCCTAGAGAAGCTGATGATGGAGCACGCCCGCAACCTGGAGTTTGAAAAGGCCGCCCGCGTGCGTGACCAGTTGGGTATTTTGAAAGAGCAGGCTTTTGGTGCACCCGGCAAAGACAATGTGGTCAATTTTTTATAATGTGAAAATATCAGTCCAATTGTGACTGATCAGTCTAGGTACCCGAGCGGAACACTGGGTTTCTTGTTATACTTGAGTCCGTTAGTCAACCAACACGACTGAAGGAGCATCTGATGCGACTCACCACCAAAGGCCGTTTTGCGGTCACCGCGATGATTGATCTGGGGCTGCGCCAAAATGCTGGGCCCGTCACCTTGGCCGCTATCAGCCAGCGTCAGCAAATTTCCTTGTCTTACCTTGAGCAGCTATTCGGCAAGCTGCGTCGCAATGAACTGGTGGAGTCCACCCGCGGCCCCGGTGGCGGCTACACCTTGGCACGCAAAGCGGCAGACATCACGGTGGCTCAAATCATTGTCTCGGTGGACGAGCCGATTGACGCTACCCAGTGCGCTGGTAAAGAAAACTGTCTGGGTGAGGGTGCTCGCTGCATGACGCACGACCTTTGGGCTTCCCTTAACGTGAAGATGGTGGAGTTTTTAAGTTCGGTCAGCCTGCAAAAGCTGGTGGATGACCAGTTGGCTAAGGGCCTCATGGTGGAAGATACCCCCAGTTTGAAGCGCGCTATTTCGGCCATGCCTATCTCCACACCCATTCGCATCAATACGCCGAACTCGGTGTTCGCGCTGGGCAACGCCTTCTCCAAAAGCTAATTTTTCGACTCCTTCTTTAGTAAGTAACTCCTAACGAGCCCGCCATGGAAACCACCCCTCACTTTCCCATTTATATGGACTACAGCGCCACCAACCCGTGCGACGAGCGTGTGGTGGATGCCATGGTGCCGTGGTTGCGCTCGCATTTTGGCAACCCGGCGTCGCGCAGCCATGCGTGGGGCTGGGAAGCCGAGGCGGCGGTAGAAAAAGCCCGCGAACATGTAGCTGCCCTCATTGGGGCCGACCCGCGTGAAATCGTTTGGACTTCCGGTGCTACAGAATCGAATAACTTGGCCTTGAAGGGTGCTGCGCACTTTTACAAGTCCAAAGGCAAACACCTGATCACTGTAAAGACCGAGCACAAAGCTGTGCTAGACACCTGCCGCGAGTTGGAACGCCAAGGCTTTGATGTCACCTACCTTGATGTGCAGGAAGACGGTTTGGTGAATTTGGATGCATTTAAGGCTGCCATTCGCCCAGACACCATTTTGGCCAGCGTCATGTTTGTGAACAACGAAATTGGCGTGATTCAAGACATTGCGGCTATTGGCGCAGTGTGCCGTGAAAAAGGCGTGCTCTTTCACGTAGACGCGGCGCAGGCCACCGGGCGTGTGGATATTGATTTGTCCAGCTTACCGGTAGATTTGATGAGCCTGACCGCGCACAAAACCTATGGCCCCAAGGGCATTGGTGCTTTGTTTGTGCGGCGCAAACCTCGCGTGCGTCTGGAAGCCCAAATGCACGGCGGCGGCCACGAACGTGGCATGCGCAGCGGCACTTTGCCCACGCACCAGATTGTGGGCATGGGCGAGGCCTACCGTATTGCCAAGGAAGAAATGCACGCGGAGAACCAACGCATTCAAGCCTTGCATGACCGCATGCTGGCAGGTCTGAAAGACGTTGAGCAAGTGTTTATCAACGGCAACGTGAAGCAACGCGTGCCCCACAACTTGAACATGAGCTTTAACTATGTGGAGGGCGAGTCTCTCATCATGGGCATCAAGGGCTTGGCGGTTTCCAGTGGTTCTGCTTGCACCTCGGCCAGCTTGGAGCCCAGCTATGTGCTGCGCGCCTTGGGCCGCAGTGACGAACTGGCCCACAGCAGCCTGCGCATGACCATTGGCCGATGGACGACTGAGGCCGAAATCGACTACGCGGTGGACACCATCAAGAAAAATGTGGCCAAGCTGCGCGACCTGAGCCCGCTGTGGGATATGTACAAAGAAGGCATTGACATATCCACCATCCAGTGGGCTGCCCATTGAAATTTAAGAGGTAAACAAAATGGCATATTCTGAAAAAGTAGTAGACCACTACGAAAACCCCCGTAACGTGGGCTCGTTTGACAAGGGTGACGAGTCGGTCGGCACCGGCATGGTGGGCGCGCCCGCCTGTGGCGATGTGATGAAGTTGCAAATCAAGGTTAACCCGCAAACCGGGGTGATTGAAGACGCACGCTTCAAGACTTACGGCTGTGGCTCTGCCATTGCGTCATCGTCCTTGGTGACGGAGTGGGTCAAGGGTAAAACGCTAGACCAAGCGGCGGCGCTCAAAAACAGCGAAATCGCTGAAGAGTTGGCCCTGCCGCCCGTCAAAATCCACTGCTCTATCTTGGCTGAAGACGCGATCAAAGCGGCGGTGGACGACTACAAGAAAAAGCACCTTACCTAACATGGCCGTTACCGTTACTGAAGCCGCCGCACGGCATGTCAACCGCTACTTGACCAAGCGCGGTAAAGGCGTGGGTGTGCGCTTGGGCGTGAAGACCACGGGATGCTCCGGTCTGGCCTACCAATTGGAATATGTTGATGAGTTAGCGCCCGAAGACGTGGTGTTTGAAGGCCACGGTGTGAAGGTCTTGGTAGACCCCAAAAGCCTAGCCTACATTGACGGCACCGAGCTCGATTTTGTGCGCGAAGGCTTGAACGAAGGCTTTCGCTTTAACAACCCGAACGAGCGCGATAAGTGCGGCTGCGGCGAGTCCTTTAGAGTGTGAACCTCCAGTCCAATGATTTTGAGCTGTTCGGCCTGACCCAGCAGTTTGCCCAAGACCGTGCGGCGCTCGATGCGCGCTGGAAAAGCCTGCAGCACCAAGCCCATCCCGACAAATTCAGTGCCGAAGGGGCTGTGGCACAGCGTGTGGCCATGCAATGGTCGGCACGCATTAACGAAGCCTACCAGCGCCTAAAAGACCCTCTCAAGCGGGCTGCCTACTTGTGCGAGTTGGGCGGTGCACTCATACAAGCGCATAGCAACACCGGTATGCCAACAGCCTTCTTGATGCAGCAAATGCGGTGGCGCGAAGACTTAGACGAAGCACAGAATTTGGGGCAACTTGAAACGCTGCGCGACAATGTCGAGTTGGCCAAACGGCAGCTGCAAGACCAGTGCGCGCAGTTGCTGGACGTGCAGCATGATTACGCCGCCGCAGTGCAAGCAGTGCGCGAATGGATGTTTATAGAAAAATTCGCCCAAGATATAGACCGTGGTTTCGACAAGTTTGAATAATTAACAACAATGGCGCTTTTACAGATTTCCGAACCCGGCCAGTCGCCCAACCCGCACGAGCGGCGTATTGCGGTGGGTATTGACCTGGGCACCACCCACTCTTTGGTGGCAGCCGTGCGCAACGGCGTGGCCGAGTGTTTGCCTGACAGTGCAGGGCGCGTGCTGTTGCCTTCGGTGGTGCGCTACCTGGCCGGCGGCGGGCGCCAAATTGGCTATGTCGCGCAAGAAAATATAGCGGCAGACCCGGAAAACACCATTGCCTCAGTGAAGCGCTTTATGGGGCGCAGCGTGGTCGACGTTGCGGGTGCCGCCAAGTTGCCTTACCGCTTTGCCGACCATCCGGGCATGCTGGGCATCCAGACGGTAGCGGGGGAAAAGTCCCCGGTAGAGGTGAGCGCCGAAATTTTGGCCACCCTGCGCTACTTGGCCGAAGATACCTTCAATGACGATTTGTATGGTGCTGTTATCACCGTGCCGGCCTATTTTGATGACCCTCAGCGCCAAGCCACCAAAGACGCTGCGCAGCTTGCAGGCCTGAATGTGTTGCGGCTCATCAATGAGCCTACCGCTGCGGCTATCGCCTATGGGCTGGATAACGCCAGCGAAGGTGTGTATGCCATCTACGACCTAGGTGGTGGCACCTTTGATATTTCCATTTTGCGGCTCACCCAAGGCGTGTTTGAGGTGGTGTCCACCGGGGGCGATTCGGCCTTGGGGGGTGACGACTATGACCATGCGCTGGCAGACTGGGTGCTGGCGCAAACTGGGGTGCAGGTCGAGACTGCAGGCGACAAAGCGGCGTTGAAGGTGGCGGCCAGGGCTTGTAAAGAAGCTTTGTCTGCTACAAATAAAGTAGTGTTTCGCGCCCAGTTAGCAAGCGCCAGTATCGAATTTGATGTTGAAAAAACGCAACTGCACACTGCTACCGCCCATTTGACCGCGCGCACCCTCACTGCCGTGCGCAAGGCGCTGCGGGATGCTTCTTTGTCGGTGGCAGAAGTTCAGGGCGTGGTGATGGTGGGTGGCTCCACCCGTATGCCGCAGGTGCAAGATGCAGTGGCGCAGTATTTTGGCAAAGCGCCGCTGACCAACTTGAACCCCGACGAAGTGGTGGCCTTGGGCGCTGCCATACAGGCTAACCAATTGGCGGGCAATAACGCGGCGGGCGATTTGCTTCTGCTGGATGTGATTCCCTTAAGCTTGGGCGTAGAAACCATGGGTGGCTTGGTAGAGCGAATCGTGCCACGCAACCAGACCATTCCCACCGCCATGGCACAAGATTTCACCACTTACAAGGACGGCCAAACCGCTTTGGCCCTGCACGTCGTGCAGGGCGAGCGCGATCTGGTGGCCGACTGTCGCAGCCTGGCGCGCTTTGAGCTGCGCGGCATTCCGCCCATGGTGGCAGGCGCTGCACGCATCCGCGTCACCTTCACAGTAGATGCAGACGGCCTGCTCAACGTGTCTGCCAAAGAGCAGGTGAGTGGTGTGCAAGCGCAAATTGATGTCAAACCGTCATATGGTTTGGGCGACGCCCAAATTGCGCAAATGCTGCAAGACAGTTTCAGCACTGCGGAGGTGGACATGCGTGCCCGCGCGCTGGTAGAAGCCCGGGTGGATGCAGACCGGCTGATCATGGCCACGCAAACCGCCTTGCAGGCAGATGGCGACTTGCTCAGCTTTGAGGAACGCAGCAGTATGGAAGCCGCCATGCAGTCGCTGTTGGTGTCGAAGGGCGGTGAAGATGCTGCAGCAATCGACGCACAAATGAAGGCACTGGCCTTGGCCACCGAGTCTTTTGCAGCCATGCGCATGAATCGGGGCATTGCCCAGGCTCTTGCGGGTAAAAATATCCAGTCGATGTAAAGCTCTTGTAGAGCATCGCATTACGTAACTTAGAAACTTGCCATGCCAATTATTAAAATTTTGCCGCACCCCGAGTACTGTCCGGCAGGCGCAGAGGTATCTGCCCCTGCCGGCACATCGATTTGCGAGGCCTTGCTGGACAACCACATCAACATCGAACACGCGTGTGACATGAGCTGTGCCTGCACCACCTGCCATGTCATCGTGCGTGAAGGCATGGCATCGCTCAACGCGCCCGATGAAACCGAGGAAGACCTGTTGGACCGCGCCTGGGGCCTAGAGCCCAACTCGCGCCTGAGCTGCCAGGCCATATTGGCGCAAAAGGATGTAGTGGTGGAAATACCCAAGTACTCTATCAACCACGCCAAAGAGAACCACTAAAAGCAGCCCGCTATGCGTCAAATATTTTTGGATACCGAAACCACCGGTCTGCATGCCGAAGGCGGTGACCGGGTCATAGAGATTGGCTGTGTGGAGCTAGTCAACCGCAAGCTCACCGGCAATAACCTACATTTCTATTTGAACCCGGGGCGTGACAGCCACGAAGAGGCCTTGGCCATTCACGGCATCACCACCGAGTTTTTGCGCGACAAGCCCAAGTTTGAAGAGGTGGTGGAGTCCTTGCTGGCGTACTTGAAAGATGCCCACATCATCATCCACAACGCGGCCTTTGATGTGGGCTTCTTGAACATGGAGTTGAAACTCCTTGGCCGTTCGGCATTTCATACGCATGTGGCCAGCGTGGTGGACACCTTGGTCATGGCCAAGGAGATGTTCCCCGGCAAACGCAATAGTTTGAATGCATTGTGCGACCGCTTGGGAGTAGACAACTCGGGGCGCACGCTGCACGGCGCGTTGTTGGATGCCGAGCTTTTAGCCGATGTCTACATTAACCTGACTCGCGGGCAGGATGCCTTATTGATGGAGACCAGCCCCGTAGCGGATACATCAGTGCATACCAATCATCTGGATTTGCGCAGTTTTGTGCTCCCGGTATTAGAGGCTAACGCACAAGAAATGGCCGCACATGAAGAGGTGCTCACTCAAATCGACAAAGCCAGCGGTGGCAAAACTGCTTGGCGCCAAGCAATGTAGCGCCTTGTGGGTGGTATATGGGGCAGCAGCTAATTGGGCTATAATTGCGGGCTAACCTTGCTGCACCTAAGCCTAGACGCAAACTGGAAATTTAGGGCAGCTTACCGACCCATACCGGGTTACCCACAAGGAGTATCAATGCGTCATTACGAAATCATTCTCATGATCCATCCGGATCAGAGCGAGCAAGTTCCAGCCATGCTGGAGCGTTACAAGGGCATGATCACCGCTGGCGGTGGCAAAGTGCACCGTGTAGAAGACTGGGGTCGCCGCCAGTTGGTCTACGTGATTAACAAACTCGCTAAAGCCCATTACCTGTGCATCAACATCGAGGCAGACCAAGCGGTCATGACTGAGTTGGAACACGCATTCAAGTTCAACGACGCCGTGCTTCGCCACCTGACCGTGTCGAAGAAAAAAGCCGAGACTGGCCCATCTTCCATGATGAAGACGGTTGAGCGTGAAGATGCACGCAAAACCCAACAGGCCGAGTACCAGTAGTTTTACGGCGGCAAATTGCCTGCGGGAGTGCGCGCCAATTTACTTGTGTTGAGTGCCTGTATTGCAGTGGTTGAACCCCTGCGCTACACGCCAGCTGGTATACCAGCCCTGAATTTGCAGCTCGATCACGAGTCAGAAATTACAGAGCTAGGCAGCCTTAGACAAGTAAAAGCGACGATCAAAGCAGTGGCTTTTGGAGCATTGGCAGAGCGGCTTGTAAAACAAGCGGTTGGCAGTGACTGGAAGTTCAGTGGTTTTGTGGCAAACCCCCGTAATGGCAAGTACACCGTGTTTCATATTCAAGAATTCAGTCCCCATTTAATTTAAGAGGTCCCTATGGCCGCGTTCAAAAAATTTAACAAAGACAAGCGCCCCAAGCGCCCAGCCCAAAACTTGCTGTTCAAGCGCAAGCGCTTTTGCCGCTTTACTGTGACCGGTGTTGAAGAGATTGACTACAAAGACATCGACACCTTGCGTGACTTTATTGCTGAAAACGGCAAGATCATTCCCGCACGCTTGACTGGCACCCGTGCCATTTTCCAGCGCCAACTCAACACCGCTATCAAGCGCGCGCGTTTCCTCGCGATGCTGCCTTACAGCGACCAGCACAAGATCTAAGGAGTACAACCCATGCAAATTATTCTGCTCGACAAGGTTGTAAACCTAGGCAACCTCGGCGAAATCGTCAAGGTGAAAGACGGCTATGCCCGTAACTTCTTGATCCCGTCTGGCCGTGCGCGTCGCGCTACCGAAGCAGCCAAGGCTGCCTTCGAAGAAAAGCGTGCTGAACTGGAAAAAGCTGCTGCTGCCAAGCTGGCCGAATGCCAAGCATTGGGCGCTAAGCTCGGTGGCACTACCATCAAGCTGACCCAAAAGGCTGGTGTGGATGGTCGCTTGTTCGGCTCTGTCACTAATTCTGATATTGCTGAAGAGTTGACCAAGACCGGCTACAAAGTGGTGAAGTCACAAATCCGCATGCCTAACGGCCCCATCAAATTGGTGGGTGACAGCACAGTGAGCGTGTCTTTGCACACTGACGTGTTGGTGGAGATCACCGTTTCTGTGTACGGCGAAACCGCTTAATTCATAGCCCCAGCCGAGCGTTGGCTCTAGGTCAACGCTCTCAAAAGCCGCAAGTAGCTCGTCTCTTGCGGCTTTTGTATTTGGGTGATGACTTATCCACTGATTTACACAACTTGCCCACAGGATGCTCTTGCCTTACCCCCAGCCTTTCACTCGACGTGAGCCAGCTTGCCGCGTAGCATAGAAGGCTTCAAGGAAAACCCATGTCAGCCGTATTTTCACCCGTAGACGATTTTCTGCAAGACCGCCAAATTGCACAGTTGCGTATTCCGCCTCATTCCATCGAGGGCGAGTCCAGCGTGCTGGGTGGTTTGCTCTTGGACAACGGTGCCTGGGACCGCGTGGGCGATATCTTGCTGGACAGCGACTTTTATCGCTACGAACATCGTTTGATTTATGGCGCAATCGGTGCGCTGGTGAACGCGAGCAAGCCTGCCGATGTGATAACGGTGTTTGAACATCTGCAAAGTCAAGGCAAAGCAGAAGAAATTGGTGGACTGGCGTATCTGAATTCCTTGGCCCAGTATGTGCCTAGCGCTAGCAATATACGCCGCTACGCCGAGATCGTGCGAGATCGCTCGATTTTGCGAAAGTTGGTCAGTGCCAGTGATGAAATCGCTACCAGCGCATTCAATCCGCAAGGCAGACCCGTTGCCGATATTGTGGATGAGTCTGAGCAAAAGATTTTCAATATCGGTGAGCAGGGTAAGCGCAACAAAGACGGCTTTCATGCAATGGATTCTTTGGTAGTGCAGCTACTAGATCGTGTGCAAGAAATGGCAGATAACCCTAGCGACATTACTGGAGTACCTACAGGGTTTTATGATTTAGACCGCAGTCTCTCGGGTATGCAGGCCGGAGATTTGATTATTCTTGCAGCGCGTCCTTCTATGGGAAAAACGGCGCTGGCGATCAACATCGCAGAACATGTGGCGCTCAATGAGGGGCTGCCTGTTGCGGTATTTTCGATGGAAATGGGTGCCTCGCAATTGGCAGTGCGTATTGTGGGGTCGATAGGTCGTATAGACCAGGGTCGTCTTCGCACGGGCCGACTCACCGATGATGAGTGGCCGCGCCTGACAGAGGCCATTGAAAAGTTACGCACTATTTCCTTGCATATTGACGAAACTGCGGGGCTTACCGTGAGTGAGCTTCGTGCCAATGCGCGGCGCTTAGCGCGCCAATGTGGAAAGCTAGGCCTGATTGTGGTGGATTATCTTCAGCTCATGAGTGTGTCTAGCAGCATGAATGATGAAAACCGAGCAACGGCTGTGGGTGAGATTTCGCGCGGTTTGAAAATGCTGGCAAAAGAGTTGCAATGCCCGGTCATTGCGTTGTCACAGTTGAGTCGCGGTGTGGAGTCGCGGCCCGACAAGCGGCCCATGATGAGTGATTTGCGCGAGTCCGGTGCGATTGAACAGGATGCCGATGTCATCATGTTCATTTATCGTGACGACTATTACAACAAGATGGATGGCCCGAATCCGAGCAAGGAGCCGGGCGTAGCAGAGGTCATCATCGCCAAGCAGCGTAACGGCCCCACGGGTACGATCAAGTTAGCCTTTATCAAGCCCATCACCAAGTTTGAAAGCTTGGCGCATGGGGGTGGTGGGGACTATTAAGCGAAGCAGAGGGGCCGCGGTGTATGGCGCCGCTCATGTCCCCCGACCTCGGGCTGCGCCCGTGGTCTCCTCCTTTACTTCGCTATGCCACACACCACAACCCCTCTGCTTTGCAGGAGGGTTGTGTCTTAGAGCACATCACTCGCAAAGTCTGCCAAGCGCGAACGCTCGCCGCGCGCTAGCGTGATGTGCCCACCATGTGGCCAGCCTTTGAAGCGGTCTACGGCAAAGGTGAGGCCTGACGAACCTTCGGTGAGGTAGGGCGTGTCGATCTGGGCCAGGTTGCCCATACAGATGATCTTGGTGCCGGGGCCTGCACGGGTGATCAAGGTTTTCATTTGCTTTGGCGTCAAGTTCTGGGCTTCGTCGATGATGACGTATTTGTTCAAGAACGTGCGCCCACGCATGAAGTTCATGCTCTTGATCTTGATGCGGCTACGAATGAGCTCATTGGTCGCAGCACGGCCCCACTCTCCGGCGCTGGTTTCTGTTTTACCCAATACCTCTAAGTTGTCATCCAATGCGCCCATCCAGGGGCCCATTTTTTCTTCTTCGGTGCCGGGCAAAAATCCAATGTCTTCGCCCACGCTCACGGTGGCCCGGGTGACGATGATTTCGGTATAGCGGCGGTCATCTAGCACTTGGGTCAGGCCTGCAGCCAGCGCCATAAGCGTTTTGCCAGTGCCTGCGGTGCCCGTGAGAGTGACAAAGTCGACCTCGGGGTCGATCAGCAAATTCATGGCAAAGTTTTGCTCACGGTTGCGGGTGGTCACACCCCACACTGCATTCTTGAGGTGGTTGAAGTCTTTGAGTGTTTTGAGCACGGCCGTAGTGCCGCGAATTTCGGTTACGCGGGCATACAAGCTCGGCTCGCCGGGGGACTCGAAATACACAAACTGGTTGATCATCATGCTGGGCACGACGGGGCCATCTACTTTGTAGAAAGTATGCGGGCCTTGCTGCCAGCTTTCCACCGCTTTACCGTGGGTCGCCCAAAAGTCGCTGGGCAGTGCCAAGGAGCCGGAGTACAGCAAGTCGCCGTCTTCCAGTGTTTTGTCGTTTTGGTAGTCGTCGGTGGCAAGACCCAAGGCGCGGGCCTTGACACGCATATTGATGTCTTTGGACACCAACACCACTTCGCGGGGGGCAAATTTTTGGCGTAGCGCCTCTACCACGCCCAGTATCTGGTTGTCTGCTTTGCCTTGGGGTAGGCTGGTGGGCAGGGTGTAGTTCAGCGGTTGGGTTTGGAACATCAACTTGCCCCGGGCTTCGCGGTGGCCGGTGCTGGCCAGCTCGAAGCCTGCGGTGATGTCTGCCCCCGGTGTGCCGGCCAGTGCATCGAGCGTGCGGCTGGTTTGGCGCGCGTTACGGGCTACTTCGGTCATGCCTTTTTTGTGGCCGTCCAACTCTTCCAGCACGATCATGGGCAGGTAAATGTCATGTTCCTCAAACCGGAACAAGCACATGGGGTCGTGCATTAGTACATTGGTGTCCAGCACAAACAGCTTGCTGGGGCCAGTGGTGCGGGCAGATTTTTTGGAGCGGGTGGCTGCAATCGGGCTGGACGCGGGTTTGCGAGTTTCAATTTGTTGCAATGGGGCACCAGTGGGCTCTTTGAGAAGCGCGCTGGGTTGGGCGGTGCGCCGCGGGCTTTCGACGCTTTTCATCTTTGCGCCAGTAGGGGCGGTGGCGGGGGTTTCACGTACCAGCGGTGACGTTTTGCGAGCTAGTCTTGGGGTGCCCCGAGCCGAGGCTTCGATGGCCTGGGCGGAAAGTTGATCAGCACGTTTCGAGGGGGCAGTGGGCAAGGGCATGGGCAATGGACTCGCTTAATGAGAATAAAGTGGAATTAAGGTGTCGCAAAAGCAAAAATGCCGTCTTGAGCCAAGACGGCATTTTGTGGGGAAGCATTTGCGATATTTACCTGCATGTGACTCATTATGCATGAGTCATAAGACGGGGGGGGGGGTAGCCGCCGCGGCTTGAATTGGGCCGATACTAGGCTGCTTTTTTGAGGGCTTTCACGGCTGACAGTACTTCGTCCACATGGCCAGGCACTTTCAGGCCGCGCCACTCTTCTTTTACCAAGCCATCGGCACCAATCAAAAACGTACTGCGCTCAATGCCCTTGACCTTTTTGCCATACATGATTTTGTTTTTCACCACGCCAAACATGTGGCACATTTTTTCTTCTGTGTCGGCAATCAGCTCGAAGGGAAGTTCTAGTTTGGTTTTGAACTCGTCGTGGGACTTCATGTTGTCGCGTGAGACCCCGTAAATAGTGGCGCCAGCTTTCACAAAATCTTTGTACTTGTCTCTGAACTGCATTGCTTCTGTGGTGCAGCCAGGGGTGTTGTCCTTGGGATAGAAGTACAAAACCATGGTCTTACCAACGTGGTTGGTGTTGGTTACCTTAATGCCACTCGTGGCATTGGCTTCGAATTCGGGTAGGGGTTTGTTGACAACGATCGCCATATGGTGTGTGAGTTTCTCGTGCAGGATGTGTCATTCAAAGGTGAGGGATTTGTGGCGTGACAGCCTTTATTTCCCCCGACAGCAACCCGGTATTTTACTCGCAAAACGGGTGTTGACCGTCTGAGTATTGGCCTTTGCAAGCACTTTGGCTGCCCTAGGGTCTTACAAGAGCAGTGCAGCAAGCACTTTGCGCCCTTCGCCTGCCAAAAAGTTATAGGTGCGGCAAGCCGCCTGCGTGTCCATAGTTTCTACGCCAATGCGCCGCGCATAGAGGGTTTGCAGCCATTGTGGCTTTGGGAAGCGGATGCGCTCCCCACTGCCAAAAAGCACCAGTTCGGGATTGAGGGCGGCCAGTTGCTCAAAGTGGCTGGCCTGCAGGGCATCAAAACCGGTGCAGTTCCAATCCATTCGTTGTCCTATAGAGCTAATGATGAGGCTGGAGGTGAATTTTTCGCCGTTAACGGCCACCCAGCCTGGCCCGTAGCCGCTGATGGAGGGGCCTTGGACGGCGTCTGGTTGTAGTTTCATGGGCTTAAACGGTGGGCGACGTGAGGGCTAAGGCTGGAATTGGTGCGCTGCACTGCACCAATTGGGGGTGGAACTGTGGTCAAATTATAGTTTTCACCACGTAGTGCTCGTGCCCGGAGGGACTTTGAAAACCATTCAGAAATCTGCCAAATTGGCCAATGTGTGTTACGACATCCGTGGCCCCATCATGGACCGCGCGCGGCAGATGGAAGAAGAGGGCCAAAAAATCATCAAGCTCAACATTGGCAACTTGGCGGTGTTTGGCTTTGATTCGCCTGAAGAAATTCAGCAAGACATGATCCGCAATTTGCCCGGCTCTGCGGGTTATTCGGACAGCAAAGGCATTTTTGCAGCGCGCAAAGCCGTGATGCACGAGACCCAAAAGCAAGGTGTCAAAGGCGTTACATTGGACGATATTTACTTGGGCAATGGCGCTAGCGAGCTGATTGTGATGGCCACCAATGGCCTGTTAGACATTGGCGACGAGCTGCTGCTGCCCATGCCCGACTACCCGCTGTGGACCGCAGCGGTTAGCTTGTCGGGTGGCACGCCGGTGCATTATTTGTGCGATGAGGCCAATGGGTGGATGCCCAACTTGGACGACATTCGCGCCAAGATTACGCCGCGCACCAAAGGCATTGTGGTGATCAACCCCAACAACCCCACGGGTGCTTTGTACTCCGACGCGCTGCTCAAAGCGCTAGTGGAAATTGCGCGCCAGCATGGGCTGGTGATTTTTGCCGATGAGGTGTACGACAAGGTGCTGTACGACGGCGCTAAACACACCGCTATTGGGTCGCTCAGCGAAGATGTGCTCACGCTCACCTTTAATTCCCTGTCCAAAAGCTATCGCTCGTGTGGTTACCGCGCGGGTTGGATGGTGGTGTCGGGCGACAAGAAGTGCGCGCGTGATTACATCGAGGGCCTGAACATGCTCTCCAACATGCGCCTGTGCTCCAACGTGCCGGGCCAGTGGGCTATTCAGACCGCGCTGGGCGGCTACCAAAGCATTAACGACTTGGTGTGCGAAGGCGGGCGCTTGCGCCGCCAGCGTGATTTGGCCTATGACCTCATTACCGCCATACCGGGCGTGACTTGCGTCAAACCCAGCGCTGCGCTTTACATGTTTCCGCGCCTAGACCCGGCCATGTACCCAATTGAAGACGACCAGCATTTCTTTATGGAGCTGCTGCAAGAAACGCGGGTTATGCTGGTGCAGGGCACCGGTTTTAATTGGACGGCGACAGACCACTTCCGCATTGTTTTCTTGCCGCATGAAGACGATTTGCGCGAAGCCATTGGCCGTGTGGCCAAGTTTTTGGAAACCTACCGCAAGCGCCATAGTAACTAGATGCTATATATTTTATAGCTTAAAGTCCTTACTGCAACTGCGCAAACACCATTTTTAACCATTAAATTTTTATGAAACCGATACAAGTAGGCCTGTTGGGCATTGGCACTGTGGGCAGCGGCACATTCAATGTGTTGCGCCGTAACCAAGAAGAAATCAAACGCCGTGCTGGCCGTGGCATTGAGATCACCATGGTGGCCGACCTAGACGTGGCCCGCGCACAAGCTGCCGTGGGGCCGGGCGTGCAAGTGGTGGCCGATGCCCGCGCAGTCATTGCCAACCCCGAGATTGACATCGTGATCGAACTCATTGGCGGCTATGGCATTGCCAAAGCTTTGGTTCTAGAAGCCATTACCGCTGGCAAGCATGTGGTCACCGCCAACAAAGCGTTGCTGGCAGTGCATGGCACTGAAATCTTTGCGGCTGCCTCGGCCAAGGGTGTGATGGTGGCGTTTGAAGCGGCGGTGGCCGGTGGCATACCCATCATCAAGGCGCTGCGCGAAGGCTTGACTGCCAACCGCATTCAGTGGATCGCCGGCATCATCAACGGCACTACCAATTTCATCTTGAGCGAAATGCGCGACAAAGGCTTGGACTTTGGTGTGGTGCTCAAACAGGCGCAGGCGCTGGGCTACGCCGAGGCCGACCCTACGTTTGACATTGAAGGCGTAGACGCCGCGCATAAGGTCACCCTCATGTCGGCCATTGCCTTTGGCATACCCGTGCAGTTTGACAAAGCCTATGTGGAAGGCATTGCCAAACTGGGGGCGGCAGACATCAAATACGCCGAGCAACTAGGCTACCGCATCAAGCTGCTGGGCATTACCAAGCTGCGGACGGTCGACGCGGCCAAGGGCAGCACTGCCGGTATCGAATTGCGCGTGCACCCCACGCTCATCCCGTCTAAGCGCCTCATTGCTAATGTAGAAGGCGCCATGAACGCCGTGGTAGTCAACGGCGACGCGGTGGGCAACACCCTGTACTACGGCAAGGGCGCGGGCTCTGAGCCCACGGCTAGCGCGGTAATTGCTGATTTAGTAGACATCACCCGCCTGCACACTGCAGACGCTGCGCAGCGCGTGCCGCACCTGGCTTTCCAGCCCGGCTCTATGAGCAATACGCCCATACTGCCCATGGCCGAGGTGGTCACCAGCTACTACCTGCGTTTGCGCGTGGCAGACCAGGCCGGCGTGTTGGCCAAGGTCACCGGTATCTTGGCCGATGCGGGCATCAGCATAGACGCCATGCTGCAGCGCGAAGCCGACGAGGTGGGGGCAGAGGCCCCGGCCAAAGCCGGTGCAAAAGTGGCGCAGACCGACCTCATCATCCTCACGCACGACTGCGCAGAGGCCAGCATGAACGCAGCCCTTGCCACCATGCAAGCCTTGCCCACAGTGCTGGAGCCTATTACCCGTATTCGCAAGGAAGAGTTGGCCTGATGAAATACATCTCTACCCGCGCCAGCGGCACGTCTTTGGAGCGCAAACGCTTTTGTGAAATTTTGCTCGAAGGCTTGGCCCCCGATGGAGGCCTGTATTTGCCAGAAGCCTACCCACAGGTACGCGACACCACCTTGGCGCGCTGGCGCAAGGTGTACAAGAGCCAAGGCTACGCTGAGCTGGCGTTTGAAATTTTGTCGCTGTACATCGACGATATTCCGGCAGACGACCTGCGCGCCTTGTGCAAAAAAACCTACACCGCAGAGGTGTTTGGCACCGGCGAAATAGTGCCCCTGCGCCACTTGGAAAACGCGCTGTATCTGGAAGCCCTGTCCAATGGCCCCACACTGGCTTTCAAAGACATGGCCATGCAGCTGCTGGGCAACTTGTTTGAATACGAACTGGCGCGCCGGGGCGAAGACCTCAACATTTTGGGTGCCACCAGTGGCGACACCGGCAGCGCGGCCGAATACGCCATGCGCGGCAAAAAAGGCGTGCGCGTTTTCATGACCAGCCCCCACGGCCGCATGAGCGCCTTTCAGCAAGCGCAAATGTTCAGCTTGATGGATGCCAACATTTACAACATTGCCGTGAAGGGCGTGTTTGACGATTGCCAAGACATGGTCAAGGCCGTGAGCAACGACTTGGAGTTCAAGCGCAAGTACAAAATTGGCACGGTCAACTCCATCAACTGGGCGCGCTTACTTGCGCAGGTGGTGTACTACTTTGCCGGGTATATCCAGGCTACGGAGAGCAACCAACAAAAGGTCAGCTTCACTGTGCCCAGTGGCAACTTTGGCAACGTGTGCGCGGGCCACGTGGCCCGCATGATGGGCCTACCTATCGACAAATTGGTGGTCGCCACCAATGAGAACGATGTGCTGGACGAATTCTTCCGCACAGGCGTATACCGCGTGCGCGGCAGTGCCGATACGCACGAGACCTCCAGCCCGTCCATGGACATCTCCAAAGCCAGCAACTTCGAGCGTTTTGTGTTTGACCTGCTGGGGCGCGATGGCGCGCGGGTGAAAGCCTTGTTCTCCGATGCACTAGGCAAGGATGGCCGCTTTGATTTAAGCACCGATGCCGCCTTTGCCACCGCTGCCAGCCGCTACGGCTTTGCCAGCGGCAAGAGCACCCATGCCCAGCGTTTAGACACTATTCGCAGCACATGGCAGCGCTATGGCGTGATGATCGATACGCACACTGCCGATGGCGTGAAGGTGGCGCGCGAACACCTTAGCGCCGGTGTGCCCATGATCGTGCTGGAGACGGCGCTGCCCATCAAGTTTGCCCAAACCATTGTTGAAGCCCTGGGACGCGAGCCCGACCGGCCTGCCAAGTTTATTGGCATTGAAGACCTGCCCAAACGCGTGTTGGTGATGGATGCTGATGTGGATGCCATTAAGGCGCTGATTACTGCTGAGTGCCAGAAGTCTTGAGGGAAATATGCCGATAGCCCCCGTGGAATGTGCGTAAGAAGCTATCAATTGCGTAGTGACTTTGCAGAATGAGGGAGCCTATGAATTCGCAACTGAAGTTTGGGTATGTCCCGTCGGATATTCTGGTGGCCCAGAATATCCGCACATCTACATTCGTTAGATAGTCTGAAATCCAAGTCTAGGTGGTGTGCTTACATACTTGCAAGGAACGTAAATTATGGATCTTATTTTTGAACCTTTCGTCGGTTTAGGGCCACTGAAATTTGGTATGTCGAAATCGCAAGTGGAACTTGTGCAAGCAACGATGGATGGCATTGAAGATTGCGACTATCAAGAAGGAAGACTTAGCGCGTTTACGATCTATCCCAGTGACTTACGACATCTATTTTTTTCTGGAGAAGATGTTCTGCAAATGGAAAAGCTTCCAGCTGCTCTATATTTCGCTGGCAAAAGTGCCGACTATGGGCAGGCTCAGGGCGGATCGCTCTATTTTATGGATTTGGGCTGCGCTATTCTGCAGTTTGAGTCTGCCTCTCGGGGGTTCTTATTTTTTGCGCGCGAACACGATACAGGTGAACCTTTGAGGGAAATGACACTACTTAGCATCAAATCCTACTTTGAAGACAATGCGTGGGACGACTGAGATGGGCATGTTCAAGAACCGTATCCATCTAACTCTTCCAAAGCACGACCAAACAGCGTCGCTCGTCCCTCGCTATGCTATTTGGCTGCCAGTGAATTCAGACGTTCTGCGGTACGAACGCAAAAACTCTTAGACCTAG
>JBIIYT010000142.1:0-6358 GCA_044346675.1 Rhodoferax sp.
GGGAGCCGAGGCCTTGTATGCAGACTTGGGCCACTTTGGCAAAAAGCCCATCCGCTTGGCTTGGTTTAGCGTAGTCATGCCCTGCTTGGTACTCAATTACTTTGGCCAAGGTGCCTTGCTACTAGAGAACCCAGCGGCGGTGAAGAATCCGTTTTTTATGATGGCCCCCGATTGGGCCCTCATCCCCTTGGTGGTACTTGCCACCATGGCGGCAGTGATTGCTTCGCAGGCACTGATTACTGGCGCCTTTAGTGTGACCAAACAGGTGATTCAACTGGGCTACTTGCCGCGCCTGAACATCGTGCACACCAGCACGCGCGATGCGGGGCAGATCTACATTCCCTTTGTCAACTGGACGCTGTTTGTAGCCATCGTGTTAGCGGTGGTGATGTTCAAGTCATCGAGCAACCTGGCTGCAGCCTACGGTATTGCGGTGTGCACCGACATGCTGATTACCACCATACTCACCTACTTCGTCATTCGCCATGCGTGGAAGTATCCACTGGTGCTGTGCATTGCTGCCACGGCGGTGTTTTTTGTGGTGGATTTCATTTTCTTTGCTTCCAATATGCTCAAGCTTTTGGAAGGTGGCTGGTTCCCCTTGCTGATTGGGGGTGCGGTGTTTATGCTCATGTCCACCTGGAAAGAGGGACGCGAGCTGCTCAACAGCAAGGTACGCGCAGACGCACTGGACCTGCCCAGTTTTCTGGACGCCGTGTTTGTGAGCCCACCCACCCGGGTAGAGGGCACAGCCGTGTTTTTGAGCGCGGACATTGGTACGGTGCCCAATGCCTTGTTGCACAACCTCAAACACAACAAGGTGCTGCATGCCAACAACCTGTTTGTCACGGTGCGCAACCACGCGGTGCCGTGGATAGGGCTGGACAAGCGTTTGGTCATCGAGCCTTTGGGGCACGACTGCTGGCAGGTAGAGATTCACTACGGCTTTAAAAATGATCCCGATGTGCCCAAGGCCTTGCAGCTCATCAAAGGCCGCGGTTGCGAGCTAGAGGCCATGACCACCAGCTACTTCTTGTCGCGCGATACGGTGGTACCCACCTTTGGCGCGGGCATGGCTGCATGGCGCGAAAAGCTGTTTGCCCAAATGCACCACAACGCCGGTGCGGCTGCCGACTTCTTGAAACTACCCAATAACGCGGTGGTAGAGCTGGGCTCAAAAATAGAGATATGAGGTTTTTCAGAGACCTCAGCCTGTCTGCGTTCACTGCGGGTTTTGTAGCGGTCCTGGTGGGGTTTACCAGCTCGGTGGCCATTGTGTTTCAAGCAGCTTTGGCCTTTGGCGCTTCGCCTGAGGTGATTGCTTCATGGATGTGGGCGCTGGGCTTGGGCATGGGGGTTTGCACACTGGTGCCTTCGCTTTGGCTGCGCAAGCCGGTGATGGTGGCGTGGAGCACACCGGGAGCGGCCGTGCTGGCCACGGCCAACGCCACGGGCAGTTTTAGCATGGCCGATGCAGTGGGCGCATTCATGCTGTGTGCACTGGCTATTACCGTAGTGGGCTACACCGGCTGGTTTGAGCGTATCTTGCGCCGCATCCCCATGGCTTTGGCCTCGGCCTTGCTGGCGGGGGTGTTGGCGCGGTTCGCCTTGTCAGGCTTCACGGCTGCGCACACTGCACTGCCTCTGGTGTTGACCATGCTGGTGACTTACTTGGTAGCCAAACGATTTATGCCCCGCTATGCCGTACCACTGACCCTGGCGATTGCCATTGTGTTTGTAGCCTTTGGGCAAGGCTTCAGCACAGCCCACATTGAATTCGGTTTGACTATGCCCGTGTTCGTAGCACCAGCGTTTTCGGTGGCCGCCGCTATTAGCCTTGCTCTGCCACTGTTCATCGTGACGATGGCATCGCAAAACTTGCCCGGCATTGCGGCCATACAGGCCTGCGGCTTTGGTGACCAGCGCACCAGCGGGGGCGACGCGGGCATACCCATCTCTAAAGTCATCACGCTCACGGGTGTAGCCACTTTGGTGCTTGCACCGTTTGGTGCGTTTGCGCTCAATCTCAGCGCCATTACCGCCGCTATTTGCATGGGACCTGAGGCGCACGCCAAGCCAGAGCGCCGCTACACCGCCGCGGTTTCGTGCGGAGCCATGTATGTGCTGATTGGCTTGTTGGGTGCCGCTATTGCCGGTGTCCTTACGGCATTCCCCAAGGAGCTGGTGGCGGCCATTGCGGGCTTGGCCTTGCTCGGTACTATAGGGTCTGCCCTGCATGCGGCGCTGCGCGACGAGAGTCACCGCGAAGCCGCTCTGATCGCCTTTTTAGTTACGCTCAGTGGTGTGACCATTGGCGGGGTAGGTTCTGCATTTTGGGGGGTAGTGGCTGGCGCGCTGGCGCTTGCCGTGCAACACTACGGCAAACTTCGTCACCCCTAGCCCCGAAGTGGGCTTGCATAAAGAGAGAGCTCGAGCCATGCACATACTGTTTGTAGCCGACCCATTAGAGACCTTCAAGGTCTACAAAGACACCACCTTCGCCATGATGCGCGAGGCGCAAGTCCGCGGCCATCGTATTAGTGCCTGTGAACCCAAAGACCTCATGTGGGTGCGTGATGGGCTGGTGACAGCCTTCGTTCGCGACATTACCCTTACCGGTGCCCCCGATGCGTGGTTCACGACCGAACAATCCAGACCCAATGAGCGGCCCCAAGCACTCAAAGACTTCGGCTGCATTGTGATGCGCAAAGACCCGCCATTCGATTCTGAATTTTTTTACGCAACGCACTTGCTAGAGCAAGCCGAGCGCGAAGGTGCCAAGGTGTTTAACAAACCCCGCGCGCTGCGCGACCATCCTGAAAAACTGGCCATTTTGGAATTTCCCCAGTTCATTGGCCCGACGCTGGTAACCCGGGACGCTGAGGACGTGAAACGTTTTCACGCCGAGCACCGCGACATTATTTTGAAGCCCCTAGACGGCATGGGAGGCATGGGTATTTTTCGGGTGAAAGACGATGGGCTGAACCTAGGCAGCATTATCGAAACGCTGAACAGTGACGGCGCACAAACCATCATGGCGCAAAAGTTTTTGCCTGCTATTTCGCAGGGCGACAAGCGCGTGCTGGTCATTGGCGGCAAGCCCGTGCCTTATTGCTTGGCGCGCATTCCGCAAGGCGGTGAAGTGCGCGGCAATTTGGCTGCGGGCGGCAAGGGCGTAGCCCAGCCCTTAAGCACCACCGACCGTGCCATTGCCGAGGCATTGGGCCCGGTGCTGGCTGCGCGTGGCTTGCTGCTGGTGGGTTTGGACATCATTGGCGACTCGCTCACCGAGATCAACGTCACCAGCCCCACCTGCTTTCAAGAAATTACCGACCAAACCGGCTTTGACGTGGCGGCCATGTTTGTGGACGCACTAGAGGCACAGATTTAAGCGCACAATATTGGTCGATGGTCTATCACCCCTTATGTGATGGCATCGGCATTTTTGGAGAACTACCCATAAAAACTTTCACCACCCTACTTCGGCTATTGGCATTGGGCACATTGGCTGCGCATGCCCAGGCGCAAATCATTGGCGGCATCACAGCAACTCCCCAAGTCGTCAAGGTGGGCGAGGCTGTCACGGTCACCGCCACGGTGGACGTTGGCACCTCCAACTACTGCGGCTTTATCGTGTTTTATGGCGATGGCGCCTCGGCTGAGAGCTTTAGCGACTACAGCAAGCCGGGGCCCTTTGTAACCACCCACACCTACACCAAAGCAGGTGAATACACCTTGAGCATGGGTGGACGCCACGTACAGTCACGCCCCAATTGCGGCGGTCCGGATAAATTTGCTACCGTCAAGGTAGAAGGTGCAAGCGTACCCTCACCCGCCCCTGCGGCCAAGCCTACGGCAGCCTCGGTGTGTCCTGCGAAATGGAAACTGGTTTCCAAATCGTTCAATGCCAAGACCGGAGCGTTTGCGTGCAGTGCCAAACCCGGCACCCCCGCGCCAGAGGTAAAGACCGTGTGCGCGGGCGAACTCACCTACTATGAAAACCTGAAAAAGGGTCAGCTCGGCTGCCGCCCCTAATGCAGGCACCTGGGCCCTGGCGGTAAGATTTAAGAGCGCGGCTCCGTCCACAGCCGCCCGCCGGTGGCCCAGTTTTCACGTTTGACGTCCACAATCAAAATATCGACTGATTCGGGTGAGCCGCCCAGCACCTCTACGCTGACGCGGGTAATCTCTTCGACCAACTTCTTCTTTTGCTCCAAAGTGCGGCCTTCCATCATTTCAACATGGTACGTGGGCATAGCGATCCTTTAAAAAAAATTAGGGTGTGGGCAGTTTAGACTGCGGGGATTGCCATTTTCCACCACCCGCCTTCTCCAGCTGTGCACCCGTTGAACCACTCTTATCTTGCCCGGCGCAACACCCGGTGGCTGCTCGCTGCGGTGTTTGCCTTGCACTTTGCTATAGGGTCGGGCCTTGGCCTCTCGGTGGATGAGGCGCACTACCTGCTGTACGCCGCCCACCCCGCGCTCAGCTATTTTGACCACCCGCCCTTGGTGGGCTGGGTGCAGTGGCCGCTACTGCAAGTCACGGCGTCTGTGGCGGTGCTGCGCTTGATACCTGGCTTGCTGTGGTTGGCCACTGCGGTGCTGGTGTACCGCTTGGCGCAGCGTTTGCAAGGGCCGGATGGAACCGGGCAAGCACAAGACCAGGCGCAGCGCGCAGGGCTATGGGCCGTGGTGGCGCTGGCACTAGCACCCCTGTTGCATGTGCTGGGCATTGGCTTGTTGCCCGACACCTTGCTGATGTTTTTTGCAGCCGCTCTGATGGGGCAAACCTTGAATTTGAGCCATGCCGCCCAAGTACAGCGGCCCGGCCCTTGGCTGCTGCTGGGCCTGACCTTGGGGCTTGCGGGCTTAAGCAAATACACCGCGGTGCTTTTTGCTGCGGCAGTGGGTGTGAGCTTGCTCGCAGTGCACGGCTGGCGGTTGTTGCGCAACCCCTGGCTGTGGGTGGCTGCCACACTGGCGCTGCTCATGGTGCTGCCCGTGCTGCTGTGGAACGCGCAAAACGACTGGATCTCTTTTAGCTACCAAGCCAAGCATGGCAGTGGCAGCGATTGGAAGGCTGCGCACGTGCTGCGCTTTTTGCTCGTGCAAGTGGTGGCCTACGGGGCTTTGCTACTTTGGGGTGTGAGCGGGTGGCTGCACGCAGACCAAGAGAGACGCACAGCCCGGCTCATGGGGGTGTTTTTCATCATTCCCTTCGCGGTGCTGGCAGCGATGGCAGGCGGCGGCTCTAGCTTGCCCCACTGGAGCGCACCGGCCTGGGTGGCCTTGGCTCCGTTTGCCGGCATGGGGCTAGCACGCGCTGTGCAGCGCGCTGGCCGCTGGTGGGTGGCGGGCTTGGCTGCCCTGCAGGCACTGGCATGCGCCGCGCTCTTAGGGCTGATGCTCAGCGCTGGGGTACCTGTTTTGCCCACGGGCGCAGGCGTTTCACCAGCAGGTGCCAACCCCTTTGTGGATTTGCATGGCTGGGCTGCGGCCGGCCAGCGCGCCCGTGTATTGGCACAGCAGCACGGCCTGCACAGCGTGGCCGTGCAAAACTGGACGCTGGCCAGCCGCTTGGGCTGGTATGCGCGGCCCCTGCCCGTGCATGTGCTGGAGGACCGGTTTGACCAGTTCGATTTTTGGGCAGGCGACCTGCCAGCGGGGGCGAGTACCTTGCTGGTGGACTGGTCGCACATGGCGTACGAAGTGCCGATGGGCACAGCGGACAAGCCGGTTGGCTTTGCTCGCTGCGATGTGCTGGACACCCAAGAAGCCGTGCACCTGGGCGCGGTCATTGCCAGCTTTCGTTTTTATGCATGCCAAGGGTGGTCTGGCAAGCCGCAGCCCCAACTCGTTAAGCCCCAGCCCACCCAGGGTGCCGCCCTCTAGTCTTCCTAATACCCATGTTCAACTTTCAGATGTTCCCTTTGCGTCTTTGGCTCTTGCCACTGGGCATGCTGCTTCTCAGTGCACCGCTTTGGCTGCACTGGTGGGAGCCCACCATGTTCATCTCGCTCAACATGCTGTGCGCCTCGGTGGCTGCACCCGTGTGGACGGCCTTGTCCCTCTTGGGCAATGGCTGGGGCGTGCTCGGGCTAACGGCGCCGCTCTTGGTACTGGCACCGCGCTTGATGTGGGCTTGGCTGTGCGCTGCACCATTTGCCGTTGTGTTTGCCCGCACGGGGAAGTTTTTGCTGGACAGCCCCCGCCCGGCTGCCGTAGTGGATAACGCGCACATACGCATTGTGGGCGAGACGCTGCACAACGTGGCCATGCCTTCGGGCCACACACTCACCGCGTTTGCGGTGGCCTCGGCGCTGTACTTTGCCACTCCAGCGCCACGGCGCCTGCGC
>JBIIYT010000143.1:0-6297 GCA_044346675.1 Rhodoferax sp.
AAATGCGCAGAAATCGCCGCCCAGCCCTTGGCCCACTTGGCTCTTGCTGAATTTGCGCGCTAACCACCTCTAGCAGCAGAACTTTATCGAGCAATTCATCCAGAATCCAATGGCTTAAGCAGTGTCCATGGCTCTACTCCCAGCGCTTTGGATAGGCGTTCGATATTGGAAAGCGCGATGTTCCACTTGCTGCGCTCCACAGCCGAGACGTAAGTCCTGTCCAATTCGCACTCCAAAGCCAGACGCTCCTGTGACCAGCCACGCTCCACACGCAAGGTACGGACGCGATATGCCAAGACGGCGCGCAGATTGTCTTTGTCGGGTTTGTACGAAGGAAGGGAGGGTTTGGCAGACACCCTAGGAGCATCTTCATATGCTATATTTGCATCTACGGAGTTTGCTTCTCATATCAAATAAACAAAGGAATTTGTTCATGCGCTTATTGCTTGCCATCTTTTTGCCTTGGGTCGCGTTTTTCACGATTGGTCGCCCAATTGCAGCTTTCTTCTGCTTACTTTTGCAAATTACCCTGATTGGCTGGCTGCCAGCCGCGATTTGGGCGGTACACGCCTTGGGGCAATACAAAACCGATCAAAAAATCAAAGCAGCCTTGGGTGCATAAACCGCCCCAAGGCTCGACGATCGGCTGCATCTTGACAGTTGATGTGCGAGATGGCAATTGCTGGAGTAGACGAACTGCATGTTGCAGAAGATCAACTGACTCACAAATTACACAGAATCCATCAAATGAAAATCCTGAAATCTATGACTAGAACCCAAGCTATTAGCGCAAAATTTCAAAAACCTTTATGTCTCTCTTTGCTCTGCGCCATCGTTGCAACAACCACAACCGGCTGCGCAGTCGTCGCCTCTGCAGCCACGAATGCGAGCGTTACAGAAGCAACCGCTCTTGAAAAGACAGCCAAATACTTTGGCGTGACAGAAAAGGACGTTGTCATCTCCTCATACTTAAAAGGGGCACTTGGAACGACTTTCCAAGCTAGGACGGGCGGCAAGCTTTACAACTGCCAATTCACTTACGGCGAGGTGAACTGCAAGCAGCCAGGGACCTGAGTTGACGCACACCTAAGGTTTGCTCAAAGGGGAAAAACCCAATCTGATCTTAGGATCGCTTGGGTTTTTTCGCACACAAAACAGCACGACTCAAACAAATAGACTCATAACCTGTAAAGCCAGTGCGCTGGATGCAAATTACAAAGCCACTGTAGGCGGCAAACTGTACAACTGCAATATCTACTACGGTGCTGTTCCGTGTCGTCAACCAAGCACCTAGTGGATGCAACGTCTTCCCGCCTTGACTATTTTTAACTAGGTCAATTTCTCTTTGGATGTCAGGGACTAGCGCGCAATGGGTGGTTTCGGGCGGCGATTTCTGCGCATTTGGCAGTATGAGCCGCCCGAAATTACCCGTTGCTCGCGTACAAGTGCAAACAACACTACAGGTGCCAAAGCACCTAAGCCGTCAATCCCAAGCGTTCGCAAAGAGCCAAAGTAGAAGCACTCTGGTTCATCGTGTAAAAGTGAAACGCTGGTGCACCACCCGCCCGCAGCTGCTCACACAAACTAGTCACCACATCCAGCCCAAAGGCCTTGATAGACACCGTATCGTCACCATAGCTTTGCAACCGCGTTCGAATCCAACGGGGAATCTCGGCACCCGTAGCGTCGCTAAAGCGCATGAGCTGGGTGGAATTGGTAATGGGCATGATGCCGGGAACCACCGGCACGCTCAGCCCCAATGCATCTACCTCTTCTACAAAACGAAAGTAGGCATCGGCGTTGTAAAAATACTGGGTAATGGCCGAATTGGCCCCGGCGCGCACTTTGGTGGCAAAGGCTTGCAGGTCGCTGGCGGGGGATTTGGCTTGGGGGTGCACCTCTGGGTACGCTGCCACTTCAATAAAAAAATCAGTTCCCGTCTCGGCGCGAATGAACTCTACCAAGTCACTGGCGTAATGAAACTCGCCGCCCGCACCATAGCCGCTGGGCAAGTCGCCGCGCAAAGCTACCAGCCGTTTGACGCCCATGGCCTTCAAGGTACCAAGCTGCTCACGCACGGTGGCTTTGGTCGCACCTATGCACGAGAAATGCGAGGCCGCCTCTACGCCCTCGGCCAAGATGTCGCGCACGGTGTTGAAGGTGCCCTCTTGGGTAGATCCGCCCGCACCAAAGGTGACGGAGCAAAACTCAGGCTTTAAGCCATACAACTGCTGGCGCACTGCGTGCAACTTCTCCACGCCTTCCGGCGTCTTGGGCGGGAAGAATTCCAGGCTTAAAGGAATGCGGGAAGGTATATGCAACAACTCGGTCATGTCGAGCCCTTTTCAAACTTCAGGAAGCTTTAGGAAACGGTTGCGAGCAGCTTGCGCGCGCAAATAAAAAATTCACGGTTGCCATCGCCCCCGTCAATGGGCGAGTCAAACCAATGCGTGACCTTTAAGCCCAACTCGGCACAGGCCTCGCGTAGGCGCTGCTCCACCAGCGGGAACATGGCATCGTCTTTCACAATGCCGCCTTTGCCCACTTGGCCCGGCTGCAACTCAAACTGCGGCTTTACCAGTGTGAGCAAGGTTCCACCGGCTTTCAGAAATGGCACCACGGCTGGCAGAACCAGCGTTTGCGAAATAAAGGACAAGTCGGCCACCAACACGTCAAACTCTGGCGCAAATTCGGCCAGAGAAACCTCTTGGTCTTCGTCACCATCATCGGTGTCAAACTGGCCGTCTTCCCCAGTACTCTGCGCATAAGCAGCTACCAAATCAGTAGCAACCAATGCTCTGGCGTTGACCTTTTCCACACACAGCACACGCCGGTCTTCGCGCAGACTAGGGTGCAACTGGGCACTACCCACATCCACCCCCACCACCGACAGCGCCCCGTGCTGCAACAAGCAGTCGGTAAAGCCACCGGTGGACTGGCCTACGTCCAGACAGGCCAAGCCTGCCACCGACAAGCCCACCTGCTTGAGCGCGGCCTCCAGTTTCAAACCACCCCGAGACACATAGCGCGCCTCGGAGTCGTCCATCAGTTGGATGGGGGCGTCCTCTGGAACCTCATCGCCATTTTTGGCAACGCGCTTCCACGTATCTGCCGTGGTTTTTCGCCACTGCACGCCGTCAGCAATCAGCCGCTGCGCTTGGGAGCGGGTGCTGGCCAGCCCGCGCTGTACCAGCAGTTGGTCAATACGCATGAGGGGCTAGCGCTTAGTAGCGGTAGGTATCCTTTTTATACGGACCCGCCTTGTTCACACCCAGGTAGGCGGCTTGCTCAGCAGTCAACTCAGACAACATGGCGCCCACTTTGTTCAGATGCAAACGCGCCACTTTTTCGTCCAAGTGCTTGGGCAACACGTAGACCTTGCCGTTTTTGTATTCCTTGGGCTTGGTGAAGAGTTCGATCTGCGCGATGGTCTGATTGGCGAAGCTGGAGCTCATCACAAAGCTGGGGTGACCTGTGCCGCAACCCAAGTTCACCAAACGGCCCTTGGCCAACAAGATGATGCGTTTGGCTGGCTTCTTGCCCTTAGCGGGGAAGATCACATGGTCCACCTGGGGCTTGATCTCTTCCCACTTCAGCTTCTCCAGCGAAGCCACGTCGATTTCGTTGTCAAAGTGACCGATGTTGCAAACGATGGCCTGGTCTTTCATGGCCTCCATGTGCTTGTAGGTGACCACGTTTTTGTTGCCAGTGGCGGTCACAAAAATGTCGGCCTTGTCAGCTGCGTATTCCATGGTGACAACTTTGTAGCCTTCCATAGCGGCTTGCAGGGCGTTGATGGGGTCAATTTCAGTCACCCACACTTGAGCACTCAGTGCGCGCAAGGCTTGGGCGGAGCCCTTGCCCACGTCGCCATAACCAGCCACCACGGCCACTTTGCCAGCGATCATCACGTCAGTAGCACGCTTGATGGCATCCACCAAAGATTCGCGGCAGCCGTACAAGTTGTCAAACTTGCTCTTGGTCACCGAGTCATTCACGTTGATGGCGCGGAAAGCCAGCGTGCCCTTGGCAGACATTTCTTCCAAGCGCATCACGCCGGTGGTGGTTTCTTCGGTCACGCCAATGATGTTTTTCAGGCGGCGGCTGTACCAAGTGGGGTCCAGCTTGAGTTTGGCTTTGATGCTATTGAAGAGGCAAATTTCTTCTTCGCTACCGGGCTTGGACAAAACCTTGATGTCTTTCTCGGCACGTGCACCCAAGTGCATCAGCAGCGTAGCGTCGCCGCCGTCGTCCAAAATCATGTTCGGGCCTTCAGTTTTAGAGCCCTTAGGTCCGAATTCAAAAATACGGTGGGTGTAGTCCCAGTAGTCTTCCAGCGACTCGCCTTTGTAGGCAAACACGGGGGTTCCAGCAGCCACCAGTGCAGCAGCAGCGTGGTCTTGGGTAGAGAAAATGTTGCACGATGCCCAGCGCACTTGTGCACCCAAGGCTTGCAGTGTTTCCACCAGCACGCCGGTCTGAATGGTCATGTGCAAAGAACCGGTAATGCGCGCACCTTTGAGGGGCTTGGACTTGGCAAACTCTTGGCGAATGGCCATCAGGCCGGGCATTTCGGTCTCGGCAATGGCCAACTCTTTGCGGCCCCACTGTGCCAAGCTCAGATCGGCAATTTTGTAGTCTTCAACATTCTTGGCAAATTTCAACACGCTCATGGTTCACTCCAAAAGTAAATTTGAAAAACCACAGGCTATGGGGAAAACTTTTCGGGGAAAAGCTCACTCCACAGAACCGTGGGTGAGCGCAGTTGATGCGGTGCTTAGCAGACTATTGATTCACCGCCAAACCACCTTGTCCGAGCCTCGTTCAAAATGGATTTGAACTGCATCGCTCCTCGGAAGTGGATAATTCTACCTTTTCCAGAGTTTCTTTGTCCACTGGCTCGCTCAACAACCCTCTAAAGGGACGCGCAGCCAGACCGCCTCTTGCGGTCATTCCCTGCTAGAACCCATGTCTTACCAAGCCGAAACCTGCCGCCGCCGCACCTTTGCCATCATCTCCCACCCCGACGCCGGCAAAACCACGCTCACGGAAAAGCTGTTGCTGTTCTCCGGTGCTATTCAAATTGCGGGCTCGGTCAAAGCGCGCAAGGCCACGCGCCACGCTACCAGTGACTGGATGGAGATTGAAAAGCAACGCGGTATTTCAGTGGCCTCCAGCGTGATGCAGATGGTCTACCGCGACCATGTGATTAACCTGCTGGACACCCCCGGCCACAAAGACTTTAGCGAAGACACCTATCGCGTGCTAACCGCCGTGGACTCGGCGCTGATGGTGATTGACGCGGCCAACGGCGTGGAGGCGCAGACCCGCCGCCTGATTGAAGTGTGCCGCCAGCGCGATACGCCCATCATCACCTTTGTGAACAAGATGGACCGCGAAGTGCGCGAGCCGCTGGACATATTGGACGAGATAGAGCGCGAGCTGGGCATGCCCTGCGTGCCCATGACCTGGCCCGTCGGCCAAGGCAAAACCTTTGGCGGCATTTTGAACCTGCGCACCCAGGCCATGACGGTGTTTGAGCCAGGCAGCGACCGTGGCCCCAAAGACTTCACCACACTGCCCATGAGCGACCAAGCCGCCTTGCTCAAACGCTTTGGCCACGAGTTTGAAACCGCCTTTGAAAGCATGGAACTGGCCACTGGCGCTTCACCCGCCTATAACCACGAAGCCTTTTTGGCGGGCAAGCAAACGCCCGTGTTCTTTGGCTCAGGCGTGAACAACTTTGGTGTGATGGAAGTGCTGGATGCGCTGGTAGACCTAGCACCCAGCCCGCAAAAACGCATCAGCTCCACATTGGTCAACCGCGTGCCCGTGGTGAAAGAAGTGCAACCCGCAGACGAGTTCTTCAGCGGCGTGGTGTTCAAAGTGCAAGCCAATATGGACGCCAACCACCGCGACCGCATTGCCTTTGTGCGTATGGCGAGTGGCAAGTACACGCCGGGCATGAAGCTCAAGGTGATGCGCACGGCCAAAGAGCTGCGCCCCACCAGCGTAGTCACCTTCATGAGCCAGCGGCGTGAGGCCGTGAACGAGGCCTTTGCGGGCGACATTGTGGGCTTCACCACCCACGGCGGCGTGCAGCTGGGCGACACCATTACCGATGGATCTATCAACCTGCAATACACCGGCCTGCCCTTCTTCGCGCCCGAGCTTTTTATGACCGTGGTGCTGAGGAACCCCCTGCGCACCAAGCAGTTGCAACAGGGCTTGGCCCAGTTGGGCGAAGAAGGTGCCATACAGGTGTTTCGCCCCGAAGTGGGCGGCAACATGCTGCTG
>JBIIYT010000144.1:0-6295 GCA_044346675.1 Rhodoferax sp.
GCGATTCGATGTTTCATAGGTCGTTTGAGCAGTTTCGTGGCGCAGAATGGCCGACCCCAGCACGGCCTCGGCTTAGAACGTAGAACAGTTTGTACCCATTGTCGGCCTTAGCGTACCAGTGCAGCTTGCCGTGCCTAACGGTGAGATAGTTTTCTGGAGGGCCGAAGCTAGGACAGGTTGGGCCGTGACCTTCCCCATGTGCGCCGTTGTTGCACTGGCTGAAGTAAAGCTTGTCGTCCTGAATATTGCCTTGCAACTCACCTTCAAATAATCGTATTCGAGTGCCATCAGACCAAGTGCCGACAACACCTTGTGGAGTGTCTTGCAATTCGAGATTCGCGAACAGCTCAAACCCTTCAGTATTGCGGCACGACCAAGCGCCCGAGTACGGACTGGCAGCTACTGCTGGGAACGCGCTCAGCAGTAAGGCGACGAATGGAGTGGTGCCTAGGTTCATGTGCCGTCTACCGCGTTATGGAAGTGACGTCTGTCTTATGAACAAGAACATAGATCATCAGCTCACCTCTTAAAAATTTATGCACGTCCTTGGTTTATAGCCGCATTTCTATTTTGCCCATGGCCGCTTAGTGGCTACAACTCAGCGTAAACCCATCATCCAGCAAAGAAGAAACGAACGAGCGCCAACGCCAAGGCGAACAAGTAGCCATAAGCAAACTTATCAATTCGAAGGACTGGTTGGCCCCTGCGCGCACGCCACGCACCCATTGCAACCATAAGGCCGCCTACGGCGATAGGTGTGGCGAACAGGTTCACTAAGCGCCAAGGTTCTGGGACCAGATTATTGGGAAACACCAACAGGCTTAGACCGCCCAAAATTGCCCCAAAAAGCGCGTAGCCCATTGCAGCCAGCCACGGGTTCGGAGGCTTCTGGAATGGCTCTGCCAAGGAGTGAAAGCCAAGCTCTACAAGTGCTTCGCCAAGAACTTGGAGCAGGAATTCGCCCAGTATCTCAAAGATGGCTTCAATCATGAGTGCGGTGGTGGGTTTGCTGCCGGTTTACGCCTGCTGAGCCAATGCGAAATAACGAAATACAAGCCAGCACCCACAAGGCCGCTATATAAACAGAATTTGTGAAGCGCCTCGACGGACAGCAAACCTAGGATTGGGTTGTGTAGCGTAAATGGAGCAAACGGTTCCACATCGGAGTGCATGATGCTGTCCAGTAGCACATGGCTGAACGAACCGATCAAAGCACTAATGATTGCGACGGGCCAACTGATTGGTAAGTGGCGCGCCTGACCCAGGAACCGCAGGCCAAACTCGGCGGCGTACTTGCCAGTAAGTGCAGAACCTATGCCGATGAGCGTTGCGCCAATGTACGTGTGCGAAAAGCCATGTAAGTGTCCCTCTCCGGTAAGGAGAACGACCAGTGGTTGTATGTCCATGATGATTTGCGCCCAACCAAAGACCATAAGCGAAAAGCTTCCTTGGAGTAGCGCCTTCACCAATAGGCCCGGGCCCATGTGGAACGGAGTAAATGGCACGGTCAATCCTTAGGCATGACGCTGAGTTGACCCACGCATAGCGTGGACGTCGAGCGGCGTGTTAAATGCTACCTCAATCACCGTCGGCTCCTTCCTGTGTGCGACGTCCCGCATGACGGGGAAATCCAAAATCGTCGCCAGGGTCAGGCGGTTCTTTGTATTTTCCAGACGGCTTTTCTACCGAGCGATGCACCGCAAACACAATCACGGCACCCACTATTGGCAGTAACAACACCATCAACAGCTGGGCCATGCGTTGGGAAGGCTCGGACAAAGAGTCACGCATAACAAGAACCGTAGCCCAAACGTTCGCCGCAAGTGCTACCAGTGCAAGCGCAACAACGAAAAGCAGTTCTTTTTGCATCGACATTTAACGTTGAAGCAGCCGGGCGCACAAAACTTGCGGCGAAGCCGCAGCCTGCAGTTTCGTTTCCGCGTTGGCCGACAAGTTAAACAAGTGCACGTTCTACCTCGCGCTGAACGGAATTTATGAGACCAGCCAACTCAGGCTGATCTCCGTACATATCGAACTCCCGCGTGGCAATGAGCCCCATAGTAAAAGGTCCCGGTCTTGACTCAGACCGCTTACCTAAAGCAAATGCTACGCACCACCGCAGTTGTCTTGCGATTGAAAGCGCAGGTTCCCACCCTTGAGCGGCGAGAGGTTCAATCTGAGCAAGAGCTTGCCGCGCAATTGTGACCAAGTGTTCGTTCATGGTTCAACGTTGAAGGCCCCCGGCACCCAGCAAGCGCCGCGCAGCGGCAACCTGCTGCTGAGTGTCCGTAGGGCCGCCCTGTTATGCGGATTGATCATTGCTGAGACATATGGTAAATCGGTAAACCGATCACAAGCACCAACAGTAAAACGACCAAGACAGCCTTTCCGAGTTCCACTCGCACCTTGGATTCCGTCTGATCGAAGGCAAACCCGTTAGTGAGAAATGTTCCAAGTCCTTCTAGTGCGACAGCAGTTGCTCCGATTACGAACGGCGCCAGTAGGAACTGCCACCATAGGAGCTGCGGCACACCGCGATCCCCGAGCCAAGACCACGCCAGGCCAATAGCTCCGAGAAAGGCACCATATGCGTAAAGGATGCCAATGAACGCGCCTACATGGCTCGGCGCCAATCGCACTCCTAGGACTTTCATTCGGTATGACGTAAAAGTAACCGGCCACCGAGGTTCGGTGCGCGCACAGCGCGCGGACGACCTTGGTCCGTGTTGACTGAAATGTTAAGGCTCTTCACTTGCGGCCTCGCAGGTTGTAAAGCATGCCACCTGCCGGTGCTGTGAGATCGGCAACCCCAGGGCGCATTGCTATCGATACTATTCGGCCGCCGAGCGAGACACTCGGGACCTCTAGCTTCGAAGATTTTGCGTTCAGGAAATCAACTGCCACGAGGTCCGATCTTTCCCAACGCAGGTTCGCGCCATAAGCATTCTCATTCCGAACTGCACCGTACAGAGACGCTGCAGGAGAGCCCTCCGGTTTCCCAGCGCGTTCAACTACATGAACTTCATACCCGAACGATGTCGTGGCGCCGCCGTTCGTCTCGACTAGAACGGCTTCGAGCTTGCCGTCAGCTGACGCCACGCGCGCCACTTCATCTTTACTCGCCCCAGGCAACAAAGCAACGAACAGGACGAATAGCGCTATTGGAATAGCCACCAACGAAGCTGAAATACCGAGCGCCCATTTAACACCGCGAGAGATAGCCATGAGTTCAACGTGTTATCGAAGTGAAACCTGTCTTATGAATAAGAACATAGATCATCAGCTCACCTCCCAAAAATTTATACAAGTTCTTAATTTATAACCGCATTTCCAACATGCCCGTAACAATCTAGCGGATAAAACTCGAGGCAAACCCTGCAAGACCCAAAGTTTATGGGCCTTCACAGGCAAGCCCGCTTAGGCACAAAGCCAGCACACTCACAGCTTGGCCCATGCTCTATAGAATGATTCCACCCTCACCCACCGGACTCCCCATGCTCACCAAAACAACTCTAGCCGCCTTCGCGCTACTCGCCAGCACCACCGGCCTGTTTGCCCAAGCGCTTGGCACCCCGCCGCCGCAAAACATAGTGCAGCTATCTGCCACCGCCACAGTGGAGGTAGCGCAAGATTTTTTAACGCTGACAATGAACACAACACGCGAGGGCGTGGACGCCAACACGGTGCAAGCCCAGCTGAAGGCTGCGCTGGACGCAGCGCTCGTGGTGGCCAAAGCCAGTGCCAGCCCCGGCCAGCTAGAGGTGCGCACGGGCAACTTCAGCCTGTACCCGCGCTATGGCAAAGACAACAAGCCCATAGGCTGGCAGGGCTCGGCCGAGCTGTTTTTGGAGGGGCGCGACATTGCCCGCATCAGCACCACGGCGGGCAAGATTCAAACCCTCACGCTGGGTAATGTGAGCTTTGGGCTAAGCCGCGAGCAGCGCACCAAGGTAGAGGGCGATGCGCAAACGCAAGCCATTGCACGCTTTAAAGCCAAGGCCGCTGACATTGCGCGCGACTTTGGCTTTGGCGGCTACACGCTACGCGAGGTGTCGGTGAGCGCCGACGGCCAGGGCTACAACCCTCAGCCCTTGATGATGAGCATGAAAGCACGCTCAGTGGCCGCGGATGCGCCTGTGCCGGTAGAGGCGGGGCGCACCAGCGTGGCGGTTACGGTGGCGGGGTCTGTGCAGCTCAAATAGCATGCAGCACTTCACCAGTGCGCACCTGTGGATTTATGCACCAAGCCGCCCCCTCGAAGACCGTCATTGGTTGCGATTTCACCAGCAGTCCCAGCCGACGTAAACCGGTGGTGTTGGCATCAGGCACATGGGTGCCACATACTACGATCACTGCCACGACCACGGCGCTTGTCCAGCTCACCAAGATAGAGCGCTTTGACTCTTTGGCCGAGTTTGCTGGCTGGCTGCAACAGCCCAAGCCTTGGGTAGGCGCGTTTGACCTGCCCTTTGGCTTGCCGCGTGAACTGGTAGAAACCTTGGCCTGGCCTACGCAGTGGCTGGCGTGCATGCAGCACTACACCAGCCTAAGCCGAGCGCAGATACGCGACACATTTGCAGCGTTTTGCAATGCGCGGCCAGTGGGCGCGAAGTTTGCCCACCGCGCTACCGACAAGCCTGCCGGCTCCAGCCCCAGCATGAAGTGGGTGAACCCACCCGTGGCCTATATGCTGCACGCCGGTGTGCCCCTGCTGCTGCAAGCGGGTGTACACCTGCCCGGCCTGCATGCGGGAGACCCCGCGCGTGTGGCGCTAGAGGGCTACCCTGGCCTATTGGCCAAAGAGGTGCTGGGCGCGCGCAGCTACAAGAGCGACGACAAAAGCAAGCACACGCCCGAGCGGCTGATTGCCCGCAAAGACTTGGTTCACGCCCTAGAGCAGGGCAACACGCGGCTGCAAGTGCGCTTAAAACTCAGCCACGCCCAGCGCGATACGCTGGTGGACGATGCCAGTGGCGACAGCCTAGACGCCGTGTTGTGCATGGTGCAAGCAGCCTGGGCGCAGCACAGGCATGCGGCGGGCGATGCGCGCTACGCAATGCCACCCACGATGGACGCGCTAGAGGGCTGGATAGTTACCGCCTGAAAGCACCCGCCAAGTGCCCCAAGGTAAACGCCTCTTCAAACACCGAGTAGCCCGCCCAGTCGCTGTGCGCGAAGGTAATGCGATCAAAACTGGGCGGCATTTGCTTTGTTTGGTGTAGCGCCTGCGGCATTGGTATGGCCATGGCGTGGCCGTAGCGGGTGATATCTAGGTGCGTGGTCTGGGTGGCCAGGTCGGGGTGGGCAACAGACAGCTCGGCCACTATCTCATCGCGCCACGTGGCCCAGGGTTTGTGCATGAGCAGTGCGCGGCCTGCGTTGATGCCGCCCACGGTGTCACCTAGCGCGCGGTAGTGGGTGAGCACTGTGGCGCCGGGCACGCTTTGCAGGCTTTGGTGCATGGCGTTCACATAGCCCAAGCTTGGGCCATCGCCATAGAGCACATTGTCCCAACTGGGTGGCGCGCCTAGGCGCTCGCGCAGCGGGGCGTTGACATGAATGTTGGCCACCAGCCAAGGCGCGTACCGGGTGCGCTGGGCAGCTTGGCGCACAAAGTCGGGCGCGTTGGCCACCACGCGAGCCGCTACAAAGATGGGCAGCGCGACGATCACCCGGCGAGCTTGCCAGCGCTCTAACGCTTGTGTGGCGGTGTTGAGCGCGTCCACTTCTACATAGTGTTTGAAGTTGCTTATGCGCAGCACCACGCGCCCTGTGTGCAAGCGGCTGCCCAGCGGTGCGGCCATGCGCTGGGTGAGCCAGGCGTTGCCTTCGGGCCAAGTCAAAAGGCCATCGCTCTCGGGCGAGTCCACCCCCGGCGCGGCAAAGCCGTGGCGGCTGGCAAAGTAGTGCAGGCCCGCCCAAGCGGACACGCGGCTTATGCCTGCGCCGTATTCATCGCGGCAGCAGTAGTTGAGGTACCAGCGCAAATGTGCATCGTCTAGGCCATGCTGGTCTAGGTATGCTACAAAAGGTATAGCTGCAAGAGCAACATGGGTATGCGCCAAAGGCCATTTACATACCGGAATGCGCCAGCGCGCAGCCTTGCGCGCCTGCTCCACCAGCGTGGCGAATTTTTGGTATTGCACCAAGGTGGCCGCACCCACGCCCTGCACCGGCAGCAGCCCCGGCTGCCACGCGCCGTCAAAAAACAAGCGCTCTTGCGGGCTGTGGCACAGGTGGCGCTCGTCATACTGCCAGCGGCCCGCTACCCGGCGGCGCACCCCCAGCTCTTCCA
>JBIIYT010000145.1:0-6292 GCA_044346675.1 Rhodoferax sp.
CGCCCCCACAGCATGCCAAAAATGGGATGCCCGGCTTCGTGGAAGGCGAGGTTTGCTGAGTCGAGTATCGGCACCCAGCCTGTGGTCATGTGGAACAACAGGACGATGGCTGCCCATATTGCCAAGGCTAGTAGAGGGAAGGACTTCTGCATATTCCTGCTTCTTGAGTTGCGTTAATCGCTATCGAGTCTGACCCAGTGTGTTTAAGGCTTCCGCTAGAAGAGGCCAGTGCTGTCTGCTGCGGTGACGCACATGAAAGTGGTTTGAACGCAGGAATTCACAGGCATCGCTGAACATTACTTGGAGTAAAGGCTGGGGACTCACGCATCCCTACTTCGTTGCATATTTCTGAACAACCCGCGCTATCACCTGCTCATTTCTCTCAGCGCCACGCAGGATCTCGGGAGATGCCGCTGCTCGTTCTGGATCAGAGGGCAGCCGTTCCGCTGCGAGTGCTGCTGCGGTCAAAGGTGACGCATTCGACTTCCGGTAATTCGCGAGCCGGACTAGGATTTGAGAACTACTCGAGATCGGAAGTCCAAAAACTGGTTCAAAAATCGGCTGCAGCGGGTGATGGTCAATACGGTCTGCGGACAGCAGCGCGATGTCAATATCGCTTTCCAACCCTATAACCATGTTCTTAGTTTTCCCCTGACGAAGGCCTTCTAAGTGATAAAGCGAGATCGAACCTCTTGGGGCAGCATCAACAAGCAAACTAGCCTCTGCACCTTCGCGAAAGCCTAGCCAGAAGCTGCCGACCACCAGCAGGGAACCGAAGATGGAAACGAGAGCAATATTTCTGATGCGCATATGTCATTGGCCGTAAATTGTTAACTTCGCCGTCCACCCAATATCGCGATTGAGCTTGCAGACGTTCAAATTTTTTCCGAGTCCGATTTATAACCAGATTTCCACTTTCTGCTAAATCGACCAGCTACTGTGGTCACAGATATCGCTTTCATTCACTGCCCACTCGCTTGGCAAGCTACCGCCTAGGCATTACTCCCAACAATCCCCCACCGCGCGAGTGCCTCATCATCACTCACCCGCGCATCCACCCAATGCGCGCCCTCAGGGGTTTGCTCTTTCTTCCAAAACGGGGCTTGGGTTTTGAGGTAGTCCATGAGGAACTCGCAGGCCTTGAAGCTCTCGCCCCGGTGGGCCGAGGTCACCACCACCAGCACGATCGGGTCGAGCGGCAGCAGCACGCCCACGCGGTGAATGACGCGCGCTGCAAAAATGTCAAAGCGCCGGTGGGCCGCGTCGATCATGGCTTCGATAGATTTCTCGGTCATGCCGGGGTAATGCTCTAGCTCTAGGGACAGCACCGAGGCAGCGTCTGCACCAGTCTGCGCGCCCACATTGCGATCACGCACGGTGCCCAAGAAGGTGCACACCGCGCCCACGCGTGCATCGCCTGCTTGCAGCGCGTCTATCTCTTGGGCTACGTCAAAGGGAGCGGTTTGGATGCTAACGCGGGCAGAGTTCACAGAGCTAGCCCCCGGTAACCGGCGGGAAGAATGCCACTTCGCAGCCATCGCTCAGCTGTGCCGACTCATCGCTCATGACCTGACCCAGCGCCATGCGCACCGCGCGCCCACGCGCCAGCGCTGCGCCAGCGGGGCCGGGGCGTGCAGCGAGTACGTCGCGCAGCTGGGCCAAGGTGGTGGCGTCCGTCTCCAATGTTTCACTGGCCATGCCAGTCGCCTCGCGGATGGAGGCAAAGTATTTGATGTGTACTTTCATGTAGCCTGCCATCTCAAGCCAACAGTTCCGTAAACGAAACGTAGCGCACGGTGTCGCCCGGGGCGATAGTGCAGCCCGGCGGCTTATCCACCAGCCCGTCGCCCCATACGGCCGAGGTGAGCACGCCGGAGCTTTGGTTGGGAAACAGGTCTAGCCCGCCCGCAGCGTTGCGCCGTACGCGCAAAAATTCTTGTCGTTTATCGGCTCTTGTCCAAGCAAAGTCTGCGCGAGCAGCTACGGTTTTAATATAAACATCGTGCACGCCTTGCAGGCGCAACAAAAAGGGGCGCACCAGCAACCAAAAGGTCACCAAGCTAGAGACCGGGTTGCCCGGCAGGCCCAAGAAGTGGCAAGCCCCCGACGAAGATGGGGATGGCGCACGCGCAATGTGCCCATGTGCAAAGGGCTTGCCGGGTTTGATGGCCACTTGCCACAGGTCTAGCGCGCCAAGCTGCTGCACGGCGGGCTTGACATGGTCTTCCTCCCCCACCGACACGCCACCGCTGGTGAGGATGACGTCGTGCGCCACTGCCGCGCTGCGCAAGGCCTGCACCGTAGCGGCCAACTGGTCGGGCACGATGCCCATGTCGGTAACCTCACACCCCAAGCGGCGCAGCAAGGCGCTCAAGAAAAAGCGGTTGGAGTTGTAGATAGCACCGGGCGGCATGTCTTGCGGGGGCACGGTGCCGGGCATAACCAGCTCATCGCCCGTAGAAAACAAGGCCACGCGGGGGCGGCGGGCTACCTGCAATGTGCCCAAGCCAATGCTGGCGGCCAAGCCCAGCTCGGCAGGCCCTAGGCGCTGGCCGCGCGAGAGCACCACGGCACCCAAGGCCACGTCTTCCCCCGCACGGCGAATGTTTTGGCCCAAGGTGGGCACTTTGTCAAACTGAACCACGGGGTGACCTCTGGCATCTGGCTCGGGCAAAAGCGTGCAGTCTTCTTGCATGAGCACTGCATCGGCCCCCGCTGGCACGGGCGCCCCGGTGAAGATGCGCGCCGCGGTGTGGACTTGCAAAGCGCTGCCCGCGCTGCCTGCAGCAATGCGTTGGGACACGGGCAACACGGTGCCGAGTGCAGACACATCGGCACAGCGCACCGCGTAGCCATCCATGGCACTGTTGTCTTGCGCGGGCACATGCAGCGCAGACACCACATCTTGCGCGAGCACGCGGCCATCGGCATCCAAAGTGGCTAGCGCCTCGTACCCCGGCAGAGGCTGAGCACGCGCAAGTAATTGTTCTAGCGCCGCGCCTAGCGACATCAGGGGTGCGCGCTGCATGTTAGGTGTCAAAACGGTTCAGTAGCCGCATTCCTGCGCAATCAGGGCTTTGATGGCGGGCACATCGGCATCCATGACCTGCACCCGCTTAGGCAAGGCTTCTATGCCTTCAAACTTAGGCGGACGCTCAGGCTGGCGGCCCAAGGCTTCGACAATGGTTTCGGCAAACTTGATGGGGAGTGCGGTCTCCAGCACGATCATGGGCACACCGGCGCTTAAGTGTTCGCGCGCTACTTTCACGCCATCGGCCGTGTGCGTGTCGATCATCACGCCATGGCGCTGCCAGTTGTCGCGAATGGTGTCTAGGCGCTGGGCATGGGTGCTTTTGCCGCTGACAAAACCATAACGGCTAGCAGCGGTGGCAAAGGCGGCATCGGTGCTCAAATCGAAGCGGCCATCCTTGCCCAATGCATCAGCAAACAAAGCTTTCACCCGCGCGCCGTCGCGCCCCAGCAGGTCGAACACAAAGCGCTCGAAGTTGCTGGCTTTGGAGATGTCCATCGACGGGCTGGAGGTCTCGTGCGTATCTGCACTGCCGCGCACACGGTATACGCCTGTGCGGAAAAATTCGTCCAACACATCATTCTCATTGGTGGCGACTACCAACTTGTCGATAGGCAGGCCCATCATGCGGGCTACATGACCCGCGCACACGTTGCCAAAGTTGCCGCTGGGCACGGTGAAGCTGACCTTTTGTTGGTTGTTTTCCGTGGCTTGGATGTAACCCGCAAAGTAGTACACCACCTGCGCCAACAAGCGCGCCCAGTTAATGGAGTTGACCGTGCCAATTTTGTACTTGCGCTTGAACTCCAAGTCGTTGCTCACGGCCTTGACCATGTCTTGGCAATCGTCAAACACGCCCTTCACGGCAATGTTGTAAATGTTGGCATCCATCAAGCTGAACATCTGCGCTTGCTGAAAGGCACTCATGCGACCATGCGGGCTGGTCATGAAAACGCGCACGCCTTTTTTGCCGCGCATGGCGTACTCAGCCGCGCTGCCGGTGTCGCCACTGGTAGCGCCCAAAATATTGAGGTCTTCACCCCGGCGGGCCAACTCGTATTCAAACAAATTGCCCAGCAACTGCATGGCCATGTCTTTAAAGGCCAGTGTGGGGCCGTTGGACAGTGCTTCTAAATACAGCGTGCTTTCCAAGTGGCGCAGGGGCACGATTTCGCCCGTGCCAAACACTTCTGCGGTGTAGGTTTTCTTGCACAAGGCGCGCAGGTCGTCCACAGGAATATCGTCAATGTACAGGGACAAAACTTCAAACGCTAGTTCCGCGTAGCCCTGCTCGTGGTACACCTTGCGCCAGCGCGCCAAGGTGGTGTCGCGTACCTGTGGGTAGGCTTCTGGCAAATACAGGCCTCCATCGGGGGCCAAGCCTTCGAGCAAAATTTCACAAAAGCGTTTGCGCTCAATGGCCGTGCCGCTGGCGCGGGTGGAGATGTATTTCATCAGGCCAACTCTTCCTTGCGAATACGGGTAATAGGCTCCAGCACCGTGGGCAACGCTTGCATGGTGGCGAGGGCTGCGTTCATGCTGGCCTCTGCGCAGTCGTGCGTGAGGATGATGAGGTCGGTCTGAGGCACATGCGCGTTCGTTTTAACCGGTGCATCACCCACCACATCATCGGCTTCGCGCTGCAACACCGCATCGATGCTAATAGCGGCATCAGCCAATATGCCAGTCACCTTGGCCAACACCCCGGCTTGGTCTGCCACCCGCAGCCGCAGGTAATAGCTAGTTACCACTTGGGCCATGGGCAGCACTGGTGTGTCGCTCATGGCGTCTGGCTGGAAGGCCAAATGAGGTACGCGCTGCGCTGCATCCGCAGTGTGCAACCGGGTTACATCCACCAAGTCGGCAATCACGGCAGAGGCCGTTTGCTCTGACCCCGCACCTGCACCGTAGTACATGGTGATGCCCGCTGCATCGCTTTTCACCATGATGCCGTTCATAGAGCCTTCTACGTTAGACAGCAAACGCTTTGCCGGAATGAGCGTGGGGTGCACTCGCAACTCAATGCCCGCCGTGGTGCGCTTGGTTATGCCAAGCAGCTTGACGCGATAGCCCAAGTGCTCAGCGTATTTGATATCTGCTGCCGCCAAATTGGTAATACCCTCCACATGTGCCGCCTTGAATTGCACAGGTATACCAAACGCTATTGCAGCCAAGATAGTGGCCTTGTGGGCAGCGTCAAATCCTTCAATATCAAAGGTGGGGTCAGCCTCGGCGTAGCCTAAGCTTTGGGCCTGCGCCAGTGCGTCAGCAAAGCTCAAGCCCTTGTCGCGCATCTGGGTCAGTATGAAATTGGTGGTGCCGTTGATGATGCCCGCTACCCACTCAATGCGGTTGCCCGATAGGCCTTCGCGCAGCGCCTTGATGATGGGAATACTGACCGCCACCGCCCCTTCAAACGCGACCATCACGCCTTTAGCTTGGGCTGCGGCAAATATTTCGTTGCCATACTCGGCCAGAAGTGCCTTGTTTGCCGTGACCACATGTTTGCCATTGGCTATCGCCTGCAACACCAAGTCTTTGGCCACAGTGGTGCCACCGATGACCTCGACCACAATTTCTACATCGGGGTGATTCACCACTTCAAACGGGTCTGCCACTACGTGCGCTGCACTACCTACGAGTTTGCGCGCACGCTCTAGATTGCGAGCAACCACCATGGTGATCTCAATGCCCCGCCCGGCTCGGCGCTTGATTTCTTCTTGGTTACGGCGCAGCACATTGAATGTGCCACTGCCCACAGTGCCAATCCCCAACAGGCCTACGTGTATCGGTTTCATAAAAATAGTAGTTAAAAAAGTTTTTAGCGCAAGTACCACATGCACTTGTAGCTATCAAATAAATAGCGCTTAGTTGCTATGTCGCTTGCGGTAGGTTTCCAAAAATTTAGCCACGCGGCCAATGGCTTCGCGCAAATCGTCTTCATGCGGCAAGAAAACAATGCGGAAGTGGTCCGTCGCCGTCCAATTAAAACCGGTGCCCTGCACCAGCATGACCCGCGTTTCTTGCAGCAGTTCCATAAAGAAATGCTGGTCGTCTTCAATCGGGTACATGGCAGGGTCCAGCTTAGGAAACATGTACAGCGCAGCGCTGGGCTTAACACAGCTTACCCCCGGTATGGCGGTAATCAGGTCATAGGCCAAATCACGCTGGCGGCGCAAGCGCCCGCCTTCGCACACCAAGTCGTTAATGCTTTGGTAGCCGCCCAGCGCGGTCTGAATAGCCCACTGGCCCGGCACGTTG
>JBIIYT010000008.1:0-19423 GCA_044346675.1 Rhodoferax sp.
GAACTACCAGTCACCCAATAACTTTGAAAGGAACCATCAGCAAAACCATATCAATGCCGAAAGTCAGATAATCCATGAGCTTCTATGACGAAGCCAAAACTGTCCGTGAGAACGGGTCAACTCCAATGATGACTATATGCAGTCGTACTTCGGAGTCACGCCCGCGCAGTCCCAAAGCTCTGGATACAGTGTGTACTCGCCAGGTGCGGCGCTACGTGATGGCCGCGTGAGCCTGGCACTGTCTTACCAAGCAAGCCCCAGAATATCCGTAACCGCAGCTGTCTCGTCGTCTACCTTGTCCGACGAAGCCAAACGCAGTCGCTTCATCAAGCAGAGCGCTACTGCAAGCGGTGTAGTGGCTTTGACATATGCCTTCTGATACGACGATGCGCGCCGTTCGAATGATGTGGAACTCAACCGAAAGGAGGAATAGAACGAGTAAAAAAACCTTTGCAGCCATCGCGCTAGCCATCGTCGCTTCGTTCTGGCTCGGCTGGTTTCCGCTGAGGCTCGGCGTGGGCAGGCAGCGCTATGTCCCTCCGAGTGGAAGATGCTTCTAGAATATGTCGCGTCTAGGGTTGGGCGTTGAGCCTTGCGGCGCGTACTTGGCCAAAAAGCTGCGCAGGTCTTTGAACTCAGGCAGGCGCTCGGTCAAGGTGGCGTGGTCCCAGTCCCACCACGCGGTGGCTTCCAGCGCTTGGGCTATTGCCGCAGGGAAGCGGTAACGAATAATTTTGGCGGGCACCCCGCCCACAATGGCGTAGGGCGGCACGTCTTTGGTCACCACCGCGTTGCTGCCCACCACCGCACCGTTGCCAATGCGCACGCCGGGCATGATGACTGCGCCGTGGCCTATCCATGTGTCGTGGCCAATGCTGACGCGCTGCCTGCGCCGCCAGGCAAAGAAGTCTGCGTCGTCTTCGCTCCCCATGCCGTACATGACCGGGCGGTAGGTGAAGTGGTGCAGCGTGGGCCACTCCATGGGGTGAAAGCCGGGGTTGATGCGCACCATGGCAGCGATGTTGGCAAACTTGCCAATGTCGGCAGACATGAGGTCGCAGTGTTCTTGCAGGTAGGCGTAATCGGCCAGCACGCAGTCTTGCATGCGCGCGTGCGCACCCACTTGCGTGTAGCGGCCAAAGTGGCAGTCGCGCACCACGGCGCTGGGGGCCAGCGTGGGCGCTTCTGACAAGCGCACCGCAGCGGCGTTGGTGTTGTGGGCTTCTATGTAGGTGTAGGGCATAGCCTATTGAGTGCCTTAATGTGCGCGCTGTCCGGCCATCCAAGTCTCTAGCACCATGGGCGTTCCCACCTGGGTCATGCGCACGCGCAGCAGGTCGGCGCGCAGGCCGGGGGCAATCTCGCCACGGTCTTGCAGGCCAATGGCGAGGGCCGCATTGCGGGTAACGGTGCGCACCGCCTTGGGCAGGCTCCAGCCGTCTAGCGCGCCCAGCATGTAGGTGGCCAGCAGCAGGCTGCTAGGCACGTAGTCGGAAGAAAAAATGTCCAGCAAGTCCAGCTGTGCCAGCTCTGCCGCCGACACATTGCCCGAGTGCGAGCCACCCTTCACCATATTGGGCCCGCCCATGATGATGGCCAGCCCGGCATCGCGCGCGGCTTGTGCGGCGGCCACGGTGGTGGGGAATTCTGAAATGCCCACGCCTTCAGCGATAGCAAGCTCTACATCGCCCAGCAAGGTGTCGTCGTGGCTAGCCAGGGGGATGTTGCGCGCGCGGCTGGCTTTGACGATGACTTGGCGGTGCGGCAAGGCGTAGGCTTGTTGGTCGGCTTTGCGTTCGGCAATCATGGCGTCAAACGCGGCGTCGCTGTAGCTGCCGTTGCGCTCGGAGTAGCGGCGGTAGCTTTTAAGGTCGCGCCACTGGCGCTGGCCCGGGGTGTGGTCCATCACGCTCACCAGCTTGAGCAAGTCGTCACTCTCATATTGGTGAAAGGCTTCCAAAATGTCGGGGGCGGACACTTCGCAGCGCAGGTGCAGCCAGTGCTCCACGCGCATCAAGCCCTCGTCGCGGCACTGGTGCAGCGCGGCAATGGAGGTGTGTTGGGTTTGGGTGCGGGCACCGCCCGCGTCCAGGTCGCCAATCACCACCGAATCGAGCACGGTGGTAATGCCCGCAGCGGCGCATTGGGCGTCGTGCACCATCATGGCGGAGTGGGCGTTCCAGATCACGCCGGGGCGCGGGCACAGGTGTTTTTCTAGGTTGTCGGTGTGCAGCTCTACCAAGCCGGGCAAGAGCCAGTCGCCACCCCAGTCTTGCGCGTCGGGCAACGCGGTGTCGCCTCGGTCTACCGAGTGGATGATGCCGTCTTGCACGCACACGGTGCCAGTAAATTCTTCGTCGGCCGCCACAATGCGGGCGTTGCGAATGATGCGTTGGTTCATGGGGTGAGTCCTTGAAAAATTATTGGGGGGTACGGTGTTGCTCGACATCAAAGCAGCGGCTGGCCACGGCTTGGCGCACTTCGTCGTCATGAAAAATGCCCACAATGGCGCTGCCCTTGGCGCGTGCCTCGGCAATGAGCTCTACCACCACACGGCGGTTGTCGGCGTCTAGCGATGCGGTGGGCTCGTCCAGCAGCAGCACCGGGGCTTGGGTGATCATGCCGTGGGCAATGTTCACGCGCTGTTGTTCACCACCTGAGAAGGTGGCGGGTGGCAGGTGCCACAAGTGCTCGTGCAGGTTGAGCCGCTTGAGCCACTGCGCAGCCTGTTCGCGTGCCTGGGCAGCGCTGACGCCTAAGCGGCGCAGCGGGTCGGCCACGATGTCTAGGGTAGACACGCGCGGTATGGTGCGCAAAAACTGCGACACATAGCCCATGGTGCGCCGGCGCACATCAAACACTTCGCGCGGCAATGCGCTGGAGAGGTTGACCCAGCCGTCTTGGTGGCGAATGCGCACGTCGCCACTGGTGGCGGCGTAGTTGCCATACAGGCAGCGCAGCAAAGAGCTTTTGCCGCTGCCGGAGTGGCCGGTCAGGGCCAGGCATTCGCCGCTGTGTACTTGCAAGTCGATGTTGGAAAACACGGGGAGCTGCAAGCCAGCGCGGGCATGGAGGGTGAAGGTTTTGCTTAGGGCAATGGTTTCAATGGCCACTGTCATTGACGTGTTCATGTGGGTAGTCATGGTGTAAGCACAGAAGAAACAAGCAGTTGGGTGTAGGGGTGCTGCGGGTCGTCCAGCACGCGGTCGGTCAGGCCTTGCTCCACCACCTGGCCGTCTTTCATTACCAACATGCGTTGGGCCAAGAGGCGGGCTACGGCCAGGTCGTGCGTGACCACTACCGCAGCCAGTTGCAGCTCGTCCACCAGCTCGCGCAGCAAGTCCAGCAAGCGGGCTTGTACCGACACGTCTAGGCCGGTGGTGGGCTCGTCCATAAACACCAAGCGGGGGTGGGTGACCAGGTTGCGCGCTATTTGCAAGCGCTGCTGCATGCCGCCCGAGTAGGTGTTGGGCAGGTCGTCTATGCGGCCAGCGTCTAGCTCCACGCGCTGCATCCACTGTTGGGCTTGGCTGCGCAGCTGGCCGTAGTGGCGCGAGCCTAGCGCCATGAGGCGCTCGCCCACGTTGGCACCGCCCGACACATTCATGCGCAAGCCGTCGCGCGCATGCTGCTCCACAAAGCCCCAGTCGGTGCGGGCCAGCCAGCGCAGCCGCGCTTGCGACATGGTGGCCAGGTCTTGCAGCCCTTCGGCCACGCTGTGCGGCTCAGCGCGCACGTCGTAGTGCACCGAGCCTTCGTCGCACGCATGGCGCGCAGCCAGCAGGCGTAGCAGCGTGCTCTTGCCCGAGCCCGACTCGCCCACCACGGCCAAAACCTCGCCGGGGTACAGATCAAAACTCACGCCGCGGCAGGCCCAGCGGGCTTGGCCCTGGTGCATAAATGCCTTGCCTGCATCGCGCACCGATAACAAAACATCGGCGCTCATGCGGCCTCCTGCTTGGCCAATGCGTCGGTTACCGTAACGGCCTGTTGACTGCCCACGGCACCGGCACTGCGCCGGGTTTCGCAGTAGTCGCTGTCAGAGCACACAAACAAGCGGCTGCCTTGGTCGTCCACAATCATTTCGTCCAAGTAGCTCTCATGTGAGCCACACAGCGCGCAGGCATGCTCCCAGCGCTGCACTTCAAAGGGGTGGTCTTCAAAGTCCAAACTGCGAACGGCGGTGTAGGGCGGTATGGCGTAAATGCGCTTTTCGCGCCCGGCACCAAAGAGCTGCAGCGCGGGGTTCATGTGCATTTTGGGGTTGTCAAACTTGGGGATGGGCGAGGGCGACATGAGGTAGCGCTCGTTCACCATCACGGGGTAGTCGTAGCTGCGCGATATGGCACCCAGCTGGGCAATGTCTTCATACAGGCGCACATGCATGAGGCCGTAGTCTGCAAGGGCGTGCATTTTGATGGCCTCGCTGCGGCTGGATTCCAGCTTGAACAAGGGCTCGGGCATGGGCACTTGGTAGACCAATATTTGCTGCTCGGTCAACGCCTGCTCGGGTATGCGGTGGCGGGTTTGGATGAGGGTGGCCTCGGCAGTTTTCTCCGTGGTGGCCACGCCGGTGGTGCGGGCAAAGAAGCGGCGGATGTTGACCGCATTGGTGGTGTCGTCAGCGCCTTGGTCAATGACCTTGAGCACATCGCTCTGCCCAATGATGCTGGCCGTGACTTGCACGCCGCCCGTGCCCCAGCCATAGGCAAAGGGCATTTCGCGCGAACCAAAGGGCACTTGGTAGCCAGGCACGGCCACCGCTTTGAGCAGGGCGCGGCGGATGCGTTTTTTGGTGCCTTCGTCTAGGAAGGCAAAGTTGTAGTGGGTGTCAGCCACGTTGTGGGTCATGCTATTCGTCATGCAGCCTTCTCCTGTGCGGCATCTTGGGTCTGTTGGCTTGTATGGGCTTGTGCATAGTCTGCACGCATCTTGCGCACCAGTTCTAGCTCGGCTTGAAAATCGACGTAGTGCGGCAGCTTTAAGTGCTGTACAAAGCCCGAGGCCTCCACGTTGTCCGCATGGGACAACACAAATTCTTCGTCTTGTGCGGGGGCGGTGCGGGTTTCGCCCAGCTCGTCGGCGCGCAGCGCGCGGTCTACCAGCGCCATGGCCATGGCTTTGCGCTCAGAGCCGCCAAACGCCAAGCCGTAGCCTTGGGTGAACTGGGGCGGTATGTCTTTGCTACCCGCAAACTGGTTAATCATTTGGCACTCGGTCACTTCCAGCTCGCCAATGTCCACCGCAAAGCCCAGCTCATCAGGCACCAGCTCCACCGCCACCAAGCCACGGCGTATTTCGCCTGCAAAGGGGTGCGTGTTGGCATAGCCGCGCTGGGTGGAGTAGCCCATGGCCATGAGCCAGCCTTCATCACCACGCGCCAGTGCCTGCAGGCGCAGGGCGCGGTCGGCGGGGTACATCAGCGGCTCGCGGGTCAGGTCGCCGGGCGGGGCAGCGTCTACGGGCTGCGGGGTTTCCAGCAGGCCTTCGCGGGCCAGCAAGTCGTTAATGCGCGGCACCACGGGTTGCGCGCTGTGGTTGGTGTCGCTAGTCCGAGCCTTTGCTTGCGCTGGCGCAGCGGGCGCGCCATCGGCCAGCAAAGCAAAGTCCAGCAGACGCTGGGTGTAGTCGTAGGTGGGGCCTAGTAGCTGGCCGCCCGGCACTTCTTTGAAGGTGGCAGATATGCGACGCAGCAGCGCAATGCGGGCCGTGTCTAGCGGCTCGCTGTAGCCAAAGCGGGGCAGCGTGGTGCGGTAGGCGCGCAGCAAAAATATGGCTTCCATCAGGTCGCCGCTGGCTTGCTTGATGGCAAGGGCCGCAAGCTCGGGGTCAAACAAAGAGCCCTCGCTCATCACCCGGTCTACCGCCAGCGTGAGCTGCGCACGTATTTGCGCGACTGTTAGTTCGGCTATGCCGGTATCACCCCGGCGCTGTGCGTCTAGCAAGCGCCAAGAGCTCTCAATTGCGGCCGCGCCGCCTTTGACTGCTACGTACATGTCAGACCCCTTCCAATCGGCGCACCCGGGTGCTGCGTGGCAGCCCCATGGCGTGTTCGCCACACGTGAACACAATGTCTACCCCGCGCGGAAAAGCCGCGTGGTTGGCCTGCCACTGCGTCCAAAAGCTGCTGGGCACACCCACCAGGCCTACGCGCTGCACGTCTTGAATGCCCGGGCCGCGCCACTCCAGCTCCACCCCGCCCTGCAAGGCCGGTAGCTCAATGAAAAGCGTGGTAGAAAACTCGGGGGCATCTGCACTGCCCATGGCAAAGTCAGCCAGCGCAGGGCTTGTTTCTTGGTGGTTGAGGACGGCGAAGCTGGCCACCTGCGCGTCTGGTGCCACCCGTGCGCCGGTGTGAAACTGCAACCAGCTTTGCAACTTGGTGTCTGCCGTTTGCCACCATACCTGCGTCTCGTCGTCGCACAGGCTCAGCAGCAAGCGCGCTGCTGCGCCGCCCAAATGCACCTCTGGCAAAGCCGCGCCTATGTGCCGAATTTGGCCGGGGCGGGCCAGTGCATCAAGCACCGCGCGAAAGGTTTGTTGGCTGGCGTGCACCAGCTCGGGCAGGCCGGCTGCCATAGCGTGTGGCGTGCTCATGCTTCACCCCGCACGAAGGTAAAAAACTCGACTTTGGACTGGGCCACCGCGTCGTGTTGAAGCGCTCGTGCTTGGGATTGCGACTGCGCCAAGCTGCTGATAAGTTTGTCGTGCATTGCAGCGTGGTGCACGGGGTCTTGCAACAGGGCGTCAAAGATGGCCACCATTTCTGCACGCCGCTTATCGCGCCCCAAAACATAGCCTACGCCCAAAGGGCCGTCGCCCAAACGCACCGCACAACGCGCCACGCTGGCTTCGCCCAAGTTAAACGGGTTGCCCGTGCCGCCCACCCGGCCACGCAGCATGACCATGCCTACTTCGGCAGGGCGCACGGTTTTGACTGGGCCTAGCGTGCCTTGTGGTGGCAGCGCGCCTTCGAGCTGGGCCACAGAGGCTCGCGCCAGCACGCTAAGCCAGGCCTGCCTGGCCTGGTTGGTGGATGCCTGTGAGGGCGGTGATGTTTGGCTTGTCATACAGATGTCTAAATCGGTTGCTAGAGTTAAAGTCAAGTACAGGGCACTCCATGAGGACGAAGTGCAGCGCGCAAAGTTGTGTGTTGTTGAAGCCCTGAGTTCAACCTGCCAACATGAAGTTTTTATGACATCTAGATCACTTTTTTCAGCTCTGCGGGCGCACCTTGTCTAAGCGCTACGCCCCGGGCATGGTGGCGTGGCTCTCGCTAGGGCAGCTCATTAGCTGGGGCACGCTCTTCTACCTATTTGCCTTGGTGATGGAGCCCGTAGAGCGTGAGCTGGGCTTGAGCCGCGCGCAGTCTTCCTTGGCCTTTAGCGTGGCCTTGTTGTGTGAGGGGCTGATGGCCTACCCCGTGGGGCGGTGGATAGACCGAGGGTACGAGCGCTCGGTGATGGCTGGGGGCTCAATTTTGGCGGCGGTGTGTTTGGGGTTGCATAGCCAGGTGACGGGGATTGTGGGGTTTTATGCCGTGTGGGTTGGCATAGGCGTGGCGATGGCGGCGGTGCTGTACAACACGTCGTTTGCCGTGGTCACACGGCGCTTTCCGCATGACTTTCGCCGGGCCATCATTACCCTGACTTTTTTAGGTGGCCTGGCCAGCACGGTGTTTTTGCCGGTGACGGCGTGGTTGATAGCCACACTAGGCTGGCGTCATGCGCTGGTGGGTTTGGGGCTGATACACCTGCTGGTGTGCACGCCGCTGCACCTTTTGCTCTTGCGTGGTGCACCGGGGCCACTGCGCCGTGATGGAGAAACTGAGAATAAGGGCGCGGCAGTTCCGCACAACTTGAAGGGCTTGATGCGCAGCGCCCCGTTTTTGTTGATCGGTGTGTTTGTGATGGCGATGATGGCCGTCATGTCGGCGCTGCCGCCTCACATGGTGAGCCTGCTGCGCGAAAGCGGCTTGGAGCCCGGCTGGGTGATAGCGATACCGGCCAGCATTGGGCTCATTCAGGTGGTGGGGCGGCTGCTCTTGTACTTTTTTGAACACCACTTTGACTTGCATTTGGCCAACCGTCTCATCCCGACGCTGATTCCTTTGGGGCTGCTGGTTTTGCTGGTGGCGCCCTTGTGTGGCGCTGCATCGGTGGGCATGGTGCTGCTGTTTGTACTGCTTTATGGCATGGGCAACGGCATGCTCACCATCGTCAAAGGCACTGCCATGGCGCAGTACGTGAGCCGCGCCCATGTGGCGAGCCTCAACGGGGCCTTGGGGCTGCCCGTGGCGCTGGCGCGGGCGGCGTCGCCTTTGTTGCTAGGGGTGCTGTGGTCGCCGCAGGTAGGTTATGCCTACGGCTTGGGCCTGCTGCTGGTGTTGAGCTTGCTCGGAGTTGGTGCTTTGATTTGGGCGCAGCGTGTGTCGCTTTGTCATACAGATGTCTAAATCAGTGGCTAGAGTGGCGCATCTGTATGCACACGCTGGAGCACTAGGAGCACCTTATGCCATTCAATGAACTCGTTAAGGGCACGCCGGGCCGGCGCAGCGGTGTGTCGGTGTGGCGGCAGATAGCCGACACCTTGACCACCGAAATTCGCAACCGCGTGTACGCCGACACAGGCCGTCTGCCGGGTGAGGTGGAGTTGTCATCCCGGTTTGGGGTGAACCGCCATACGCTGCGCCAAGCGGTGGCCGCCTTGCAAACCGAAGGTCTGCTGCGGGTGGAGCCGGGGCGTGGCATGTTTGTGCAGCATGAGTTGCTGGACTACGCTTTGTCCCGCCGCACGCGTTTTAGTGAAAACTTGCACGCCCAAGGCCTGCTGCCCAGCAAACAATTGCTCAGCGCCCGCGAAGTTGCTTGCCCGGTCAGTGCCGCGCACGAGCTGAAGTTAAAAAAAGGTGCCAAAGTGCTTATGGTGGAGATGCTTGACGAGGCCAATGACTCGCCCATCGGCATGGCCACGGCCTACTACCCGGCGCTGCGCTTTGCCGGGCTGCTAGAGCTGCTGACTCAGGGTACCCGCACTACCGAAATACTGAAACACTTTGGCGTGCAAGACTATGTGCGCGCGGTAAGCCGCATCACCACCCAAATGCCTTCAGACGAGACTGCAAGGCTGCTGCAGCAACCCAGCAACCGCCCTTTGCTGTGTGTGCAAAGTGTGGATGTAGACATGGAGGGAACCCCTATCAAATATGGTGAAACCGTGTTTTGTGGGGACCGCGTGCAACTGGTGGTGGACGCGGGGGCAGCAGCATGAAGCCCCGCTATGCCATTTACTTCACGCCCGCCCATGGCTCACCCTGGTGGCAGTTTGGCGCGCACTGGCTGGGGCGTGACGAGTGCACCGATACCCCGTTGGTGCACGCCGCCGTGGCGGACATTTCGCCAGATGAGTTGCACCAAATTACCGAGTACCCGCGTCGCTATGGTTTCCACGCCACCTTAAAAGCGCCTTTTTCGCTGCGCGGGGGTGTGACGCTTGCCGACCTTGAACAAGGCATGCGCGCTCTGGCACAAGCCCAAAAGGCGGTACCACTAGGGCCTATGCAGGCGAGCCGCATGGATAACTTTGTGGCCTTGGTGCCGGTGCAGCCACCTGCTGCGTTGGCCGCGCTGGCGACATTGTGCGTTACCTCACTCGACCACTTGCGCGCGCCGCTCACCCAGCCAGAGTTGGCGCGGCGCTTGGCCCAGCACCTGAACACGCGTGAGCAAGAGTTGCTTATGCAGTATGGCTACCCCCATGTGCTGGAGCGCTACCGATTGCATTTGACCTTGACAGGCCCACTCAGTGATGTTGCTGCGCAAACGGTGGTGGATGCCTTGGCTGACAAGGTAAGCCATCTGAACCACGCAGTGCCATTGGTACTAGACCGCCTGTGCCTGTTTGTCGAACCCGGACCCGGCCAGGCTTTTCAGCGCGTGGCAGATATGGAGTTGCAGGCATGAGCGGTTTGTGGGTCTTTGTGTGCGGCGCCTCGGGCGCGGGAAAAGACAGTGTGATGGCGTGGGCACAAAAGCACTTGGCAGGTACCAGCGGAATAGTGTTTAGCAGGCGCATGGTGACCCGGCCCGCGCATGCGGGCTCTGACCATGATGAGGTGAGCGCAGAGCAGTTCACCGCGCTTGCGGCGCCTGGCGGTTTGGCATGGCACTGGCAGGCGCATGGCTTTGGCTACGGCATTAGCGCGCGTTATGCCGATGATGTGGCGCAAGGGCGCGTGGTGGTGGTCAATGGCTCGCGCGAACACGTGATGGCGCAAGTGCTCTCCCCAGTGATGCGGGTGGTGCAAATTGTGGCCAATCCCCTAGATATTGCAAACCGCCTCGCCCAACGCGCGCGCGACACGCCTCAGGCGGTGGCGCAGCGCTTGGAGCGCAACACGCAGTTTGCAGACCTTCAGGCCGACTGCATCATCTGCAACGATGCTACGGTGGCCGAGGCTGGCCTGCAGCTAGCGAACTACCTGGAGTCTTGCACTTAAACCGCTACGCTGCAAGACTCCAACACTTCAAGAAAATGTGCCCAGTCGGGCGTAGGGGCTCCAGGGACTTTGGCCTGGTCATCCCACAGGCGCAGCTCAACCGCGTCTGGCGCATAGTCTTGCTCGATAAAGGCTGCGGCTTGGTCGGCAGAGAAGGGGCCGCCTTGCAGCTCTAAGGTGCGCTTGGATGCGGCTGACAAGCTAGCCCAATAGGCAGGGTCGGTCGCGCACAGGTAGCGCTTGGCATCTACATGCAGGCGAATGGGTCCTATCACCGCATTGGAGAACACACCGCGCAAAAACGGCACCACCTTGTATTGGTGCACATCGTCTTTCTCCAAGGCCTGCTCGGGCGCTTGCCCGCTGAGCATGTGCCCCAGGTCGTGCAGCAAGCAGGCGCTCACCAGCTCGGGGCTGGCGCCGGCTTGCTCTGCTAGGTGCGCGCATTGCAGCGCGTGCTCCAACTGGTTGATGGGCTCGCCGCCATACTGCTTGGAGCCCTGTGTGGCAAACAGTTCGCTAATGTCAGAAATTTGCAATGCCATGGAAGTGCCTTAAATCAGAGACTTGCGAATGCGCGCAGAGACCAGGTCAATGAGCGACACCGTGATGACGATAAGGATCATCACCGCGCAGGTTTGCGCGTATTGAAAGCCACGAATAATCTCCCACAAAATCACGCCAATGCCTCCGGCCCCCACCATGCCAACCACGGTGGCGGAGCGCACGTTGGACTCAAAGCGATACAGCGAGTAAGAAATCCACAAAGGCAATACCTGCGGAATCACGCCGTACACAATTTCTTCTAAGGCATTGGCACCCGTGGCGCGAATGCCCTCCACGGGTTGTGGATCAATCGACTCCACCGCCTCTGAAAACAGTTTTGCCAAAATGCCTGTGGTGTGCACAAAGAGCGCCAGCACCCCCGCAAAAGGCCCCAGCCCCACTGCCACAATGAACAACATGGCAAACACCATTTCATTGATGGCGCGGGCCGCGTCCATGAGGCGACGCACCGGCTGATGAATCCACCACGGCGTTATGTTGGCGGAAGATAGCAGCCCCAAGGGCACTGCAAAAACCACGGCTAAAGCGGTTCCCCACAGGGCGATCTGCAGCGTGACCAACATTTCTTGTAGGTACATGCGCCAGTCGTCAAACTTCGGGGGAAAGAAGTCTGCTGCGTAGGTGGCCATGTTGGCTGAGTCGCGCACCAGGTCAAAGGGGCGCATGTCTGCCCCTTTCCAGGAGCCGACCAGCAAGGCTAACAAAACGCCCCACGCCAGCAAGGCCAGAAGACTGGTTTTGGGAACCTTGTCCACAGCAGGGGGTGTGAGCGCCAGCACGGGGGTGGAGTTCATCATTGCCAACTCACTTTGCCTGCTTCAGCGCGGCGAGCTGCTTGTCAATATCGGCAATCTTGCTTTGCTTGTCAGCGTCGCTCAGCGCGGTATCCGACTCCACCTTGTTGCGTGCCCTGAATAGCTCGAGTTGGCGAATGGGGGTGAGTTGGGCATTGGTGGAGGACTTAAAGCCCGACAGCTTAGACAAACGCATCAAATTGTCTTTTTCTTGTTGACTCGTCTTTCCATAGTTATAGAAGAAGTCTTTGATACGGGTCTTATTGGGCTCAGGAACATCCTTGCGAATGACTAGGGGGTCTAAGGGGATCAGTGGCGAGGTCCAAATGATGCGGATTTCGTTGAACTTTTCTGGCAGCTTGTCTTTGAACTTATCCAAGTTTTCGCTGTTGTTGGTAGCTACATCTACTTGCTTGTTGGCTACGGCCAAAGCGTTGGATTCATGGTTGGCACCGCGTGAGAGTTTGAAGAATGTTTTGGGGTCAATTTTGTTCTGTGCAAACACATAGTAGCCAGGCACTAAGAAGCCGGAGGTGGAGTTGGGGTCGCCATTGCCAAAGGACAGGTTTTTTCCCTGCTTGAGCATATCGTCCAAGCTTTTTAAGGGGCTGTCTTTGTGCACAATCAGGTGCGAGTAGTAGCCTTGGGTGCCATCGGCGTTCACCATTTGCGCAAACACTTCGCCATTGGCGCGGTCTACGGCCTCCATGGCAGACTTGTTGCCGTACCACGCCACATGCACCTTGTTAAAACGCATGCCTTCGATGATGCCGGCATAGTCCGGTGCAAAAAATGCGTTGACTTTCATACCGGTTTTCTTGGCAAGATCATCCAAAATCGGCTGCCAATCAGACTTCAAGTTTTGTGTGGACTCGGTAGAGATGATGCCGAAGTTGATTTCCTTCATCTCTTGGGCCACAGCCGGGTTGGTTGCCATGAGAATGCCGCCCGCGAGGCTGGCAAGTAGTTTTTTAATCATAAGAATTTCCTTTGTTTTGATGAGGGTTGGGCTTTAGCTTCGATACCTTGGGGCGCAACGCTTAAGCGGCTTGTGCCATGGCGACTACTGGTGTCGGCCATGCCAGTTGGGGTGCGTGGGGTTTACTGTCTTGCAGGCTGGAGATGTGGTCGCCCAGGGCCAAAATGTCGTCGGCCTCTGCACCATAGAGATCACGCAAGAGAGCAGGGGTTAATGCGATGGAGGGGCCGTCGTACACCACACGTCCATGGTGCAGTGCCACGGTGCGAGGGCAATACTTCATGGCCACATTCACTTGGTGAAGCGACACCACCACGGTGCATTTGTCTTCGCGGTTGACACGCGCCAAGATGTCCATCACCTTGCGCGAAGATTCAGGGTCTAGTGATGCAATGGGCTCGTCGGCCAAAATCACTTTGGCACCTTGCACGAGGGCGCGCGCAATAGCCGCGCGTTGCTGCTGGCCGCCCGACAAGGTAGAGGCGCGCTGGGGGCCGCATTCGGCAATGCCTACACGGCGCAGCGACTCCATACCAAGCGCGATTTCTGCGGAGGTGAACCAACGCGTTAAGCTGCGCCACAAAGGAACACGGTGCAATGTGCCAACTAAAACGTTGACGATGACTGGCAGCCGGTCAACCAAGTTGAATTGTTGAAACACAAAGCCAACGCCCGAACGAATGTTGCGGATATTGGAGGAGATGCGCCCATCCTTTTGCACGGTGCTGCCATGAATCTGTACCAGACCATTGCTTGCGCAGTCACCCGCCATCAGGCCCGCCATGTGCCGCAGCAGTGTTGATTTCCCGGAGCCAGAGGCTCCTATCAAGGCCACCATCTCTCCTGCTTTAATGTCTAGACTCACGTCTTGTAGCGCTTTGCGCCCGCTTGAAAAAGTTTTGTTGAGCGCATGGATGTGTATTGCAGTGTTCATAAGAGCTCCTGTTAGATAGATGAACTCAATTTATGGGGTCAATGTGTCAACGACGTGTCACTTTGGGTCTTTTTCTCCCCAATCCGTCTGCCGCTGTTTTTAGGTGCCAGTCTCTAGCGCATCTAAGCAACTAAATGGCTCTAGTAGTTCATCAAAGAACAAACCGCTGGTGCAAACAAAGCCCGGGCACACCCAGCCCTCGTCAAACAGCGCGTCCAACTTTTTTTGTAGTCCCAAGAGTTTCCAAAGCATATGCATCTCCGGTTGATGAATGAATGGTGTCAAACGATAAGACGCTTGTGTGACAGCTGTGCGTCAATGGTGGGTGTCATAAAAATTTCACCGTACTGCCACCAATGCGTCATTTGTGAGCTGCAAACTTGCACGCCATACCGTATCTTTAAGAACATGGATGGAGACAACAATGCAAAGCGCGCTCAATTTCCCGGCTCCCAAAGTACTCCCGGCCTTGCTGCGGCCAGCAAGTCCCACTACCACGGCGCAAGACACAAAGACGCGTGAGTGTGAGAGTGCGCGCTTAGGCATAGAGGTGTCTTGGGCTGTGCACCAAGACGAAGTGCGCGCAGCGCAACGCCTGCGCTTTGATGTGTTTGCCGGTGAGATGGGGGCGCGCTTGAACAGCCCCATTCCCGGGCACGATATTGACTTGTTTGACAACTATTGCGAACACTTGCTGGTGCGCAATAAAGCCACCCAGCAAGTCATTGGAACCTACCGGGTGCTCACCCCGGCACAAGCCAAGCGCGTGGGCAGTACCTACAGCGACACCGAATTTGACCTCACTCGCTTGCGCACTCTGCGCGAGCGCATGGTGGAGTTGGGCCGCAGCTGTGTGCACCCCGAGCACCGGCACGGCGGCGTCATCATGGCGCTGTGGGGCGCTTTGGCAGAGTTCATGACGCGCAACCAACTCGACACCATGATTGGCTGCGCCAGCGTGCCGATGCTGCACAACGGCATGGTCAGTGGCGACATCGCCGCCAGTATTTGGCGCCAGGTGCAGGCTAGCCATTTGGCCCCGATTGAATACCATGTGCGCCCACGCTTGCCGCTGCCCATTGAACGCTTGGATTCTTCTCTGGACGTGGAGCCGCCTGCGCTTATCAAAGGCTATCTGCGCCTAGGTGCCAAGGTGTTGGGCGCACCCGCATGGGACCCAGACTTCAACTCTGCCGACCTGCCTATGCTGATGCGCATTGCAGACCTTCCCGCGCGCTACCGCAAGCACTTTTTGGGTGCTTAATGCGAGCCTCCTTTGACGTGATGGGGGCACACGTGCACCACCTAGGCCATTTAAACGCCCACAGCACGAGCAACGACGCAGACGAAGACACGGGCCGCCACCGCGTGCGCACCGTGTTTATCTCTGATATCCACTTGGGCACCGCAGGCTGCCAAGCGGATGCGCTGCTGGACTTTTTGAAGCACCACCCCTGCGACTATTTGTATTTGGTGGGCGACATTGTGGACGGTTGGCAATTGCGTCGCCGCTGGTTCTGGCCGCAAGCGCACAACGACGTGGTGCAAAAACTGTTGCGCCGTGCGCGCAAGGGCAGCCGTGTGGTGTTCATCCCCGGCAACCACGACGAATTTGCGCGCCACTTTATTGGCCACCACTTTGGCGGGATCGAGGTGCTGGACGATGCAGTACACACTACGGTCGATGGGCGCAGGCTGTGGGTCACCCACGGCGACTATTTTGATGGCGTGATTCAGTGCGCCAAGTGGTTGGCCTACCTTGGCGACAACGCGTATGAATTTACCTTGCGCATGAACCGCCATCTCAACAGCCTGCGCGCGCGTATGGGCTTGCCGTATTGGTCACTGTCGGCCTACCTCAAACACAAGGTCAAAAAAGCGCTCAATTACGTGACTGACTTTGAGGTGGCCGTGGCCAATGAAGCGCGCTCCCGTGGTCACGATGGCGTGGTCTGCGGCCATATCCACCGCGCGGAGATGCGCACGATCAACGGCACCTTGTACTGTAACGATGGCGATTGGGTAGAAAGCCGCAGCGCCTTGGTAGAACACATGGATGGCCGCTTGGAATTGGTGTATTGGGGCAATGACTCCATTCACCCCGGTACCGCGACCGTCACCCCCGCACTCACCGCACAGGCTCTCGCATGAAACTCGCACTCATTACCGATGCATGGCAACCCCAAGTGAACGGGGTGGTTACCACGCTGGTTGAGTTGGTGCGCGAAACCCGTGCTCTGGGTCACCAAGTGGAGGTGATTCACCCTGGCCCGTTTCGCACTCGACCCTGCCCAGGCTACGACGGTATCGACCTTGCTGTGAGACCGGCCAAGGTCTTAGCGCAGCAGTTGGATGCATTTGAGCCAGACGCAGTACACATTGCCACCGAAGGCCCCTTGGGCTGGGCGGCCCGAAGCTATTGCTTAAAGCGTGGCTTGGCCTTTACTACGGCATTTCACACCCGATTCCCCGAGATTCTGAAAGCCGCACTGAAGGTGCCGCTGTGGATGGGCTATGCCTTGTTTCGGCATTTTCACAAGCCCTCTGCTGGGGTGTTGGTGCCCACTCCGAGTGTGCTGCACATGCTCAATGCCCGGGGCTTCAAGAATTTGCGCAGCTGGACCCACGGGGTGGACATGCAGCTGTTTCGCTACCAAGAAGCACCGATGGTGTACCCCGCCTTGGGCACGCTTGCGCGACCGGTATCTTTGTTTGTGGGGCGGGTGTCCTATGAGAAAAACATCGAGGCCTTTCTCCAAATGAAGGTGCCAGGCACCAAGGTGGTGTGCGGTGTAGGTCCCTTGGAGGAGTCACTCAAAGAGCGCTATCCGCAGGTGCGTTGGCTGGGCTTGTTGCCACGCGACGAACTGGCCAAGGTCTATGCGGCGGCCGATGTGTTTGTGATGCCCAGCCGTTCCGAAACGTTTGGGCTGGTGATGCTAGAAGCCATGGCCTGCGGCACTCCTGTAGCCGCTTTCCCGGTGGAGGGGCCTTTGGAAGTGGTAGGCACCCCTGCACAAGGTGGTGCGTTGGATACGGACTTGGTGAGCGCTTGGTACCGCGCTCTGGCCATTGCCCGGCACGAGGCGCATGCGCGTGCACTCACCTTTGGCTGGGCCTATGCCTCTTTGCTTTTTTTAGGGCATTTGGTGCCCGCGCGTTTGGGAAAAAGCTTGCTGCAGCCCGCACTAGAGCCCGCCACTGTCACGCCATTGTCATTAAATACATAAACAATCCGTCATTGTTTTGTCATACTCGGGTCTGTATTCATGATGTCTATGGTTCACGCTCCCAAATTGTCAGGCCCTAGCCCTCTGCCCACCTTGTTAGACCGCGACCACAGCCTGGTGGCCTTCAACGAGCGGGTGCTGGACTGGGCCGTGCGCGACGATGTACCTTTGATAGAGCGTCTGCGCTACCTGTGCATTGTTTCGTCCAACTTGGATGAATTCTTTGAAGTACGTGCCGAGCCCCATTTGGCAGCCAACAAAACCGACGACACCAAAGGCCAGTACACGGTAGCGAGCTTTGAGCGCTTGGCCGGCACGCTGCACCAGTTGGTTGATAGGCAATACGCTCTGTACAACGAAAAGTTGATGCCCGCATTTGAAGCGCAAGGCATCAAAATCATTTCGCATGGCGAGCGCAATGCCGTGCAAAAATTTTGGGTCAAGCAGTATTTTGAGCGCGAGGTGCGCCCTCTGCTCATTCCAGTGGGGCTAGACCCTTCGCACCCATTCCCCCAAGTGGCCAACAAGTCACTGAACTTCATTGTGCGTTTGGGTGGAAAAGATGCTTTTGGACGCGAAAACGAAATCGCCATTGTGAAGGTGCCACGCGTGTTGCCGCGGCTCATTCGCATGCCTGCCAAAGTGGCCGGGCAGCGCGCTTTGTTTGTGTCTTTGTCCAGCGTGATTCGGGCTCACTTAGCGGAGCTTTTTGTGGGGCGCACGGTCGGGCAGTTTTCGCAGTTTCGGGTGACGCGGCATTCCGATCTGGCAGTGGATGAAGACGATGTGCGCAATCTGCGCATGGCCCTGCGCCAAGGCTTGGAACATAGGCATTATGGGCAAGCGGTGCGGCTAGAAGTGTCGGCAGGCTGCTCGGAACATTTGGCCAGTTTCCTGCTCAAGCAATTCGAACTGCCAGAACAAGCCCTGTACCGCGTGCACGGCCCGGTGAACTTGGTGCGCCTCACCCAGCTCATTGATCTGATTGATCGCCCCGACCTTGGCTTTGCGCCGTATCAGGCCACGTTTCCGGTGCAGATGAATGCCGGGCAGTCTATTTTTGAGCAGCTCAAACAGGGCGACATCGTTATTCACCAACCGTACGAGAGCTTTGACGGTGTGCTCAGTTTCTTGCGCCAAGCAGTGCAAGACCCGCAGGTGTTGGCCATCAAACAAACGATATACCGCACCGGGGCCGATTCGGCCCTGATGGACTTGCTGCGCGAAGGCGTGCGTCGGGGCAAAGAGGTGACGGTGGTGGTGGAGCTCAAAGCCCGCTTTGACGAAGAGGCCAATATCAACTGGGCTGAGATGCTTGAGTCCATAGGCGCGCAAGTGGTGTACGGCGTGGTAGGCCTCAAAACCCACGCCAAGATGATGTTGGTGACCCGCCGTGAAGGAAAAAACCTCAAACGCTACGGCCACTTGTCCACCGGAAATTACAACCCGCGCACGGCTCGCTTGTATACCGACATAAGCCACATCACCGCCGATGCAGCGCTCACTGCAGACATGGAGCACGTGTTTGTGCACCTGGCCAGCCAAAGCAAGCTGCCGCGTTTGCGCAAGCTGTGGATGGCACCGTTTCATTTGCAGCGCAATTTGATAGCCAAGATGGATGCCTTGGGCGTGGCCGCAGCCCAAGGGCAAGAGACCCGCATTGTGGCCAAGATGAATTCACTCACCGATGAGGCGCTCATTTACAGCCTCATTCGCGCAGGACAAAAAGGCGTGAAGATTGATTTGATCGTGCGCGGAGCCTGCACCTTGCCAGCCCAAGTGGTGGGGCTAACCGAGAACATTCGGGTGCGCTCGGTGATTGGCCGGTTTTTAGAGCACTCGCGGGTGTTTTACTTCCGCCAGGGCGAGGTGGAGGACTTGTATCTGTCCAGCGCCGACTGGATGAACCGCAACATGGTGCGCCGGGTAGAGCTGGCCTGGCCTGTGACTGACCCAGTGCAGCGCCAGCGCATTGTGGATGAATGCCTAGTAGCCTACTTGCACGATGCGGTGGATGCCTGGGACTTGGGGCCTGATGGAACCTACACCCACTGCAAGGGTGGAAAAACAGCGCACGGTGCGCAGGCTGCACTTATGAAGCGCTACGCCCGCAACGATAAAGTACAGCGGGGAGCTTAAGGGCATGGACCTGATTTTGTGGCGCCACGCCGAGGCTATTGATTTGGAGTTGGTGGGGGACGACATGATGCGCACGCTCACCCCCAAGGGTGAAAAGCAAGCCGAGCGCATGGCTGCATGGCTGGATCGACAACTACCCGAAGGTGCCAAGGTGCTGGTAAGCCCGGCATTGCGCACTCAGCAAACGGCCAAAGCCTTGGGGCGCAAGTTCAAAACCAGTGCTGCAATTGCACCTTTGGGCTCGGTAGATGAGCTACTCGAGTTGGTACAGTGGCCCCACGC
>JBIIYT010000146.1:0-6270 GCA_044346675.1 Rhodoferax sp.
AAGTTCAACTCAAATGAAGGGGCGGCGAGTTCGCGCCCTCTAGGCGCACGCTCACCTCGGCACTGGATATTTTTTTTACGCCGTGCGCAGTATGCACCAGCAAAGCACCCGTAGAGTCCACACCACGGGCGCTGCCCATCACCCCATCGCTGCAAATGACCTCCCGGCCCAGCAGCGCATCGCGGGCATAAAAAGCTGGGCGCAGGGGCTCAAAACCCTCTTGGGCAAAGCGCAACACGGCGCGCACCAAAGGCAACACCAAAGTTTGCAAGGCAGCGGGGGCAGCCACGCCGGGCAACACCTCGCCCAGCGCCGCCGGTGCCACAGCCAGGCCCGCCGCCTCGCGCGCGGCGATGTTAATGCCCACGCCAATCACCGCGTGGCGCTTGGCCCCAACGCTGCAAGTTTCTATCAACACACCACCCAGCTTGCGGTCTTGCCACCACAGGTCGTTGGGCCATTTCAAGCGCACATCTGGGTGCAGGCTTTGCGCTAGCGACAGGCCCACGGCCAGCGACAAGCCTGACCAGTCGGCAGGAGCGAGCGGCAAGCCCAAAGAAAAGGTAAGCGATGCTCCAAGCTCACCATCACTGCGCCACTGGCGCCCCAAGCGGCCCCGCCCTGCGGTTTGGCGCTCGGCCACCAGCAGCACAGGCTCCAGCTGGCCCGCATGGGCGCGGCGCATGAGCTCCGAATTGGTGGAGTCCAGCTCGGGCAAAACCTCTACCGTAAAGCCCGGCAACAGTGGTACCACGGCCTCCCAAATGGCTTCTGCCGACCACTGAACAGGGCTTGCAGCGGACCGCATTGGCGCGCTATCGTTTTCCGCGTTTAGGCGCCAGTAAGGTGCCACGGCACTTCTTGGCCCCGCACCAGCAGGGGTACTCGGCCTTGAGCTTAGGGGTGTAGCGCTCGTCGATGATGAGGCCGTAGTCGTAGTTCAGCTCTTCGCCTGCCTTAATGTTGCGCAGCGCCTTGATAAACACGCGTCCGTCTTGCTCATCTGCCTCGCAGTTCGGCTTGCACGAATGGTTAATCCAGCGCGAGGAGTTGCCGCCGTACAGCGCGTCAATCACATGATCTTCGTCCACATGGAAATAAAACGTGTGGTTGGGGTCGCTAGGGTCATGCGGATGGCGGTCTTGCGCCTCGGCCCAGCTAATCACTTGGCCCACATACTCGATGATGATTTCACCTTCGGCAATGTCTTGCAGGGCAAAAACGCCCTTGCCGTGCACGCCGGAGCGGCGGGTTTGAATACGACGGTTAGAGGCACCCGCACGGACAGCGTTAGGGGCTGGTGCAGCGGTCTTGGCCTTTTTGGCATCGGGAGATTTCGCAGATTGTTTGGACACGTCGCAAAAATTTGGTATGGTGAATCGTATGGGCGCGCATGTGTGCGCCTGCGTGTGTGTGGGTGCGCGAGCGCGCGCGCACGAGAGATTGGATTGTAGTCAGATGAAAAACGAAGTTGTAAACAAAACACTGGTTATTGCAGAAAAACCCTCGGTGGCCCAAGACATCGTGCGTGCGCTGACCCCCTTGGCGGGCAAGTTTGAGAAGCACGACGAGTACTTTGAGAGCGACACCTACGTGGTCTCCAGCGCAGTGGGCCACTTGGTGGAAATCCAAGCGCCCGAGGAGTTTGACGTGAAGCGCGGCAAGTGGAGCTTTGCCAACCTGCCCGTCATTCCCCCGCACTTCGACTTGAAGCCGGTGGACAAAACCAAGACCCGCCTGAACGCCGTGGTGAAGCTTGCCAAGCGCAAAGATGTGGACAAACTCATCAACGCTTGTGACGCGGGCCGCGAGGGAGAGTTGATTTTTCGCCTGATTGAGCAATACGCGGGTGGAGTCAAACCGCTGGGCAAGCCGGTGAGCCGCCTGTGGCTGCAAAGCATGACACCGCAAGCCATACGCGATGGTTTTGGTGCCCTGCGCACCGACAAACAAATGCAACCCCTGGCCGATGCAGCCCGCTGCCGCAGTGAGGCCGACTGGCTGGTAGGCATTAACGGCACGCGCGCCATGACGGCGTTCAATAGCCGCGACGGGGGCTTCTTCCTCACCACGGTGGGCCGGGTGCAGACGCCTACGCTGTCGGTGGTGGTGGAGCGCGAAGAGCAGATTCGCAAATTCATCAGCCGCGACTACTGGGAAATTCACGCCTCGTTTGCCGCAGCCGCTGGCGAATACCCCGCCAAGTGGTTTGATCCGAAGTGGAAAAAGGATACCGAGGACGCCGAGAAGAAGGCCGACCGCGTCTGGACCCAGCGCGAAGCGCAGGCCATTGCCGACGCCGTGCGTGGCCAACAGGCTACCGTCACCGAAGAAAGTAAGCCCACCACCCAGGCATCGCCCCTGTTGTTTGATTTGACTTCTCTGCAACGCGAGGCCAATGGCAAGTTTGGCTACAGCGCCAAGACCACGCTCTCTATCGCCCAAAGCCTGTACGAGCGCCACAAGGCATTGACCTACCCGCGTACCGATTCACGCAACCTGCCCGAAGACTATGTGCCGGTGGTGAAGCAAACGTTCGAGATGCTCGCTGACAGCGGCATGAAACACTTAGCACCCTTTGCGCTGACGGCTTTGAATGGCAATTACGTCAAACCCAGCAAGCGCATTTTTGACAATGCCAAGGTAAGCGACCACTTTGCCATCATCCCCACGCTGCAAGCCCCCACAGGTTTGTCGGAAGCCGAGCAAAAGGTGTACGACCTGGTGGTGCGCCGCTTTATGGCGGTGTTTTTCCCCAGTGCGGAATACCAAGTGACCACCCGCATCACCACCGCAGCTAACCACAACTTCAAAACCGAAGGCAAGGTACTGGTCAAGCCAGGCTGGCTGGCCATTTATGGCAAAGAGGCGGCGGATGAGGTTGCCGACGCGAAGGATGGCGACAAAGGCCAAAGCCTGGTGCCCGTGGCCCCTGGCGAAAAGGTCAAGACCGACACAGTAGACCCCAAAGGCCTCAAAACCCGCCCTCCCGCACGCTACTCAGAAGCAACCCTCTTAGGCGCCATGGAAGGCGCGGGAAAAACGGTGGAAGACGACGAGCTGCGCGAAGCCATGCAGGAGAAGGGCTTGGGCACACCAGCCACACGCTCTTCCATCATCGAAGGCTTGATTGCCGAGAAATACATGCTGCGAGAGGGGCGCGAGCTCATTCCCACCGCCAAGGCATTCCAGCTGATGACGCTGTTGCGTGGTCTGGGTGTGGAAGAGCTCTCCAAGGCCGAACTCACGGGTGAGTGGGAATACAAACTGGCCCAGATGGAGCAGGGCAAGCTCAAGCGCGAAACCTTCATGGCCGAGATCGCCTCCATGACCGAGCGCATGGTCAAAAAAGCCAAAGAATATGACCGCGACACCATCCCCGGCGACTACGCCACACTGACCGCGCCCTGCCCTAACTGCGGCGGCGTAGTGAAGGAAAACTACCGTCGCTATGCGTGCACCGGCAAGAGCGGCAACACCGAGGGCTGTGGTTTCTCGTTTGGCAAAACGCCCGCAGGCCGCACCTTTGAAGTGGCCGAAGTAGAGCAGTTCCTGCGCGACAAGCACATTGGCCCACTGGACGGCTTCCGCTCCAAGGCGGGCTGGCCTTTCACGGCAGAGATGGTCATCAAGTTTGACGAGGACACCAAAAACTACAAGCTGGAGTTTGACTTTGGCGACGACAAGGCTGAAGAAACTGGCGAGCTGGTGGACTTCAGCGGCAAAGAATCTTTAGGCAAGTGCCCCAAGTGCGGCGGCTCGGTGTATGAGCACGGCAAGAACTACGTGTGCGACAAGTCTGTGCCCACCCTGGCCCAGCCCACTCCCAGCTGCGACTTCAAGAGTGGCCAGATCATTCTGCAGCAACCCATTGAGCGCGCGCAAATGCAAAAGCTGTTGGAGACCGGCAAGACCGACTTGCTGGACAAGTTTGTCAGCATGCGCACACGGCGCGCCTTCAAGGCTATGTTGGCGTGGGATGCAGAAGCGGGCAAGGTGAACTTTGAGTTTGCGCCCAGCAAGTTCCCACCGCGCAAGACGGCGGCTAAAACCACCGCTACAAAAACAGGAGCTGCTCGCGCAGGTGCTACAAGCGCAGCTGGCAAAAAAGCACCTGCAAAAAAGGCTGCAGCCAAGTCAGCCAGCACGGCTGCGGCGAAGACCGCCAAGCCCAAAGCCCCGCGCAAAACCACCGCCGCCAGCGGCAAACAGCCCAGCGCAGAGTTGGCCGCCGTCATAGGCAGCGAAGCCGTCGCCCGCCCACAGGTGGTGAAGAAGCTGTGGGACTACATCAAAGCCAACGGCCTGCAAGATGCCAAAGACAAGCGCACCATCAATGCGGATGCCAAACTATTGCCCATATTTGGCAAACCGCAGGTCACCATGTTTGAGCTGGCGGGCATTGTGGGCAAACACTTGAGTTAGCCAGGCAATGGAACGAGGTGCGTGGGTCAGCGCTGCCGCGTCGCCCACCAACCCTCTACGCTGTAGAGCAGCAAAGCGGCCCAAATCAAGGCAAACCCCATAGCGCGTGAGGCTGCAAAGGGCTCGCCATACCACCACACGCCCAGCAAGAGCTGCAAACTGGGCGCAATGTATTGCAAGATGCCCAGCGTGGCCATGGGTATGCGCCGTGCCCCAGCGGCAAACAAAAGCAAAGGCACCGCAGTCAGCGGCCCGGCCAGCACCAGCCATGCCAGTGTGTGCATATCGCCCTGCAACAAAGCACTGTGGCCTTGGGATGCGCCCCAGCCCAACACCGCCAATGCAAAGGGCGCCAGCACCAGTGTTTCTAAGGTGAGGCCTTCGAGTGCCCCCAAGGAGCCCACCTTGCGCATGAGCCCATACAGGCCAAAGGTGCTCGCCAGCACCAGCGCCACCCAGGGCACATGCCGCGTCTGCAAGGCCAGCCACAGCACCCCTGCTGCTGCCACGGCCACCGCCAGCCACTGGCCAGCGCGGGGGCGTTCATGCAAAAGCACAAAGCCCAGCCCCACGTTGACCAATGGCACGATGAAATAGCCCAAGCTGGCATCGAGCACATGGTCGTTTTGCACCGCCCACACATACACCACCCAGTTGGCCCCCAACAAGAAGGCCGAGATGGCAAACACTCCCAGCACTTTGGGCGAGTGCCGCAGGGCCCATAACCACGCCCAGTGTTTGCGCACGATCAGCACCCCGCTCAAAAACACCAGCGACCACACGGTGCGGTGCATCACCACCTCCAGCGCCGGCACATGCGAGACTTGCTTGAAAAACAAGGGAAACAAACCCCATGCCGTATAGGCCAAGGCGGCGTAAGCCACTCCCAGATTCATGAATCCCTTTCAGTTTTGGCTTTGGACAAAGCCGATGCAGCCACGAGCATAGCCTTGAAGTGCAAAGTCTATCCACCGCCTACATCAGCAAGGCGACCCCGAGTGCCAACATCGTCACTGCAATGAATGCGTCCAGTAGGCGCCAAGCCTTGGGTGTGGCAAACCATGGCGCCAGCAGGCGCGCACCAAAGCCCAAGGCGCTAAACCATACCAAGCTGGCCGATGCGGCCCCCACACCAAACCACCAGCGGCCTTCAACCGCGCGTTGGTTGGCCAAAGACCCTAAGAGGATCACCGTGTCCAAGTACACATGGGGGTTCAGAAAGGTGAGTGCCAAACACGTGCCCAAGGCAGTTTTCAAAGGTATTGCGGTGTGGGCATCCACCGCCAGCTGGTGTGGTTGTAGAGCCCGCCGGGCTGCGGCCACGGCGTAACCCAATAAAAACAATGCGCCGCCATAGCGGGCAATGTCGAGCACCATGGGCGCAGACTGAATCAGCGCGCCCAGCCCCGCAATGCCTGCGGCAATGAGTAAAGCATCTGACACCGCGCAGACCAACACGATGGGTAGCACATGCTCCCGGCGAATGCCGTGGCGCAGCACCAGAGAGTTTTGTGCGCCAATGGCCATGATGAGGGCCGCACTGGCCAAGAAACCGGCAATCAAATCAGACGTCATGGTGCATGGGGTGATAGAAAACGGTGAGCTTAGGCGCGCACTCGTGCTTAGTAAAGTTAAACTTCCTAACGATTCATTAGAAAATTGAAAGATGCGAATTGACAATGCCCAACTCAGTGCGTTCGCTGCTGTGGTGAGCGAAGGCACCTTTGAACTGGCCGCGCGCAAGCTGCATGTGACGGCATCGGCCATCAGCCAGCGCATCAAACTGCTGGAAGACCGGCTCGGGCAGGTGCTCATTCAGCGCAGCACACCGTGCCAGCCCACGGC
>JBIIYT010000147.1:0-6194 GCA_044346675.1 Rhodoferax sp.
CAGGGTGGGGCGGTGTACCAAAGCGCGGGCAATGGCCACCCGTTGCAGTTGCCCGCCGCTCAATTGTTGGGGCAAGCGTGCACCTAGGCTAGTGAGGCCCACCGCGTCTAGCATGGCTTGCACCCGTGCGTCGTCTGGCGTGCCTAGCAGCAGCAAGGGCAGGCCTACGTTTTGCGCCACATCTAAATGCTGCAGCACGTGAAAGGCTTGAAACACAAAGCCTACCTTCTGGCGGCGCAGGGCGGCGCGCTCATCATCGCTCAGCGTGCCCAGGTCTACGCCGTCTAGCTGCACCCTGCCGCTGTCCCACTGGTCCAGCGCGGCCATGCAGTTGAGCAAGGTGGACTTGCCCACACCCGATTCGCCCACAATGGCTACAAACTCGCCCGGTGCCACGTTAAGCGACACGTTGGTAAATACCGGGGTGGTCTCGAACCGTTTGGAGAGTTGGTGAATGCGCAGGGTCATGGTGCAGAGCTATGGTGTGGTCTGAAGTACACCACGAACGATGTGCAGTACCTGTTGCAATGCGTCTGGCTGGTCACACGCCACGATATGGCGCTGGGGCATAGAGCGCAGCCAGGTGATTTGGCGCTTGGCCAACTGGCGCGTGGCCGCGATGCCTTTTTCGCGCAGCGCGGCCAGCGCGGTGGGGGCTTGTAGCAGTGGGTCAGCGTCCAGCGCTTCCCACGCTTGGCGGTAGCCCACGCAGCGCATAGAGGGCAGGTCGGGGTGAAGGTCGCCACGCGCGCGCAGGGCGCGCACTTCGTCCACAAAGCCGTGGGCCAGCATGGTGTCAAAGCGCTGGGCTATGCGCTCGTGCAGCCAGCTACGGTGTTCCGGTTCCAAGGAAATAAGGGTGCTGGCGCTTATTGGGGTTGCGTTGCCAGCTTCTTTTTTGATAGCGATGTGCGTCGCGTGAAAGTGCGACAAGGGCAGGCCAGAGATGCGATACACCTCCAGCGCACGCTGTATGCGCTGGCTGTCGGCCGGGGCCAGGCGTGCAGCAGTGGTGGGGTCTACCAGTGCCAGTTCGGCATGCATGGCGGGCCAGCCCTTGGCTTGGGCCTCGGCCTCCAACGCAGCGCGCACTTCGGCGCTTGCGCTGGGCATGGGGTCTAGCCCATCGGCCAGGGCTTTGAAGTACAGCATGGTGCCGCCCACCAGCAGCGGCACTTTGCCGCGCGCGGCAATGTCGTGTATCAGCGCCTGGGCATCGCGCACAAATTCGGCAGCGCTGTAGGCCTGCAGTGGGTCGCGGATGTTGATCAGGTGGTGTGGAACCGTCGCCAGCTCAGCCGCACTGGGCTTGGCGGTGCCAATGTCCATGCCCCGGTACACCAGCGCCGAGTCCACGCTAATGATCTCCACCGCGTGCTCTTGCGCAATAGCCAGCGCAGCGGCGGTTTTGCCCGATGCGGTGGGGCCGGCTAGGCAGATGTGGTGTGGGAGGTGAGCCTCAGGCCCGGTAGCGATGTGCATGGAGCACTGATTCTAGGGCTAGGGGGCTATTGGCACATGGCATTGACTGGCCTATATCCCTTGACTTACGTCAGGTCAATTTACCCGTTCCTGACAAAATTTCCTGTAATTTCAGAAAATACTGAAAATTTAGAAATGAGCCAAGCATGAACCTACCACCACTCACCCAACGTTTTGTCTTGCATTTTGGCGAGATGGGTAGCCGCTGGGGCATTAACCGCACGGTGGGGCAGATTTATGCGCTGCTGTATGTGTCGGCCCAGCCGCTCAATGCCGATGAGGTGGGGGAGGCGCTGGGCTTTTCGCGCTCTAACGTGAGCATGGGGCTCAAAGAGCTGCAGTCTTGGAACCTGGTGCGCCTGATCCACCAGCCCAACGATAGGCGCGAATATTTTCAGGCCCCTGAAGATGTGTGGGCCATCTTTAGAACCCTGGCCGCCGAGCGGCGCAAGCGCGAGATTGATCCCACGCTGTCCATGCTGCGCGACGCGCTGATGGAGCAGCCCAGTGGCCCCGAAGACATACACGCTCAAGCGCGCATGAAGCAGATGCACGGCTTTATAGAGATGATGACCTCGTGGCTAGACGATGTGCAGCAAATGGACTCCGCCACGCTGGCCAGCCTGATGCAAATGGGCTCCAAGGTGCAAAAAATGCTCACCCTCAAAGACCGGGTGAAGAGCGTTTTTGTGGCTGACAAAAAAACGGATTAAAAGCAACGCAATTCACCCCGAGGCAAACACCAAATGGACAACTTTGACCCCGTAGTTTTGGCGCGCATCCAGTTTGCCGCCAACATAAGCTTCCACATTCTTTTTCCAACCATCAGCATTTCTCTTGGTTGGGCCTTGCTTTTTTTCAAGACGCGCTTTGTGCGCACAGGCCTGCAGCACTGGATGGATGCCTACCAGTTTTGGGTGAAGATTTTTGCACTCACTTTTGCGCTGGGGGTGGTGAGCGGCATCACCATGAGTTTTCAGTTTGGTACCAACTGGCCGGGCTTTATGAAAACGGTGGGCAATGTGGCGGGGCCGCTGTTGGCCTATGAGGTGCTAACCGCTTTTTTCTTAGAGGCCACTATGCTGGGCATCATGCTCTTTGGCCGGGGGCGGGTGAGTGAACGGGTGCACACCACGGCCACTTTTTTGGTGGCGGCGGGCACTACGGCATCGGCGTTTTGGATATTGGCGCTGAACAGCTGGATGCACACGCCCGCAGGCTTTGAGATGATCAACGGCCAGGCCCATGTGACCAGCTGGCTGGAGGTGATATTTAACCCATCCTTCCCCTACCGGCTTGCGCATATGTTGATTGCGTCGGGCCTCACGGTGGCGTTTTTGTTAGCGGGCTTGAGCGCCTACCGCTGGTTAAAGGCCGACCGCGGTGCCGAAGTGCTGGTGACGTTCAAGACCGGCATTTACTTGGCGGCTTTTTTAATCCCCATTCAAATTGTGGTGGGCGATATGCATGGACTGAACACCTTGCAGCACCAGCCGGCCAAGATTGCTGCGATGGAGGGCATTTGGGAAACACAACGCGGTGCGCCAGCTGTGCTGTTTGCGCTGCCAGATGCAGCCACACAGTCGAATAAGTATGAGATTGCCGTGCCGAAATTGGCTTCGTTTTACCTCACCCACGACTGGAATGGCGAGGTGCAAGGCATCAAAGCCTTTGGTGACAAGCACCCGCCTGCAGCACCTGTGTTCTTTGCCTTTCGCATCATGGTGGGGGTGGGCATGCTGATGCTGGCGGTGAGTTGGTTTAGCGCGTGGCGCGTGCGCCGCCGGGGTATGGACAGCATGCAGCCCTGGTTGGCCCGAATTTTTGTGGCCATGACGTTTGCAGGATGGGTGGCTGTACTAGCGGGCTGGTATGTGACCGAGATCGGACGCCAACCCTGGCTGGTGCACGGGGTGCTGACCACAGCGCAAGCGGCCTCTACCGTGCCTGCGGCGCATATTGGTTTTACCTTGGCCTTGTATTTGGTGCTGTACGCGGTGCTATTGGTGGCCTATGTTTCGGTGCTGTTTCATCTGGCCAAGAAAGCCACCGTGAAAGAGATAGCGCCTAAGTCTTTGGAGACGCAACATGCTTGAACTCATCCCCGACCTGACCCAGCCCGCCGGTTGGTTGCCCCTGGTGTTTGCCTTGGTGATGGCGCTGGCCATGCTGGCCTACGTTATTTTGGATGGCTACGACCTGGGTGTGGGCGTGCTCTTGCGCAGTGCCGATACCGATGCCGACAAAGACACCATGATTGCCAGCATTGGCCCCTTTTGGGATGCCAACGAGACCTGGCTGGTGCTGGGCGTGGGCGTGCTGCTGGTAGCGTTTCCTCTAGCGCATGGGGTGATATTGGGGGCGTTGTATTTGCCCGTGGCGCTGATGCTCATCGCTCTTACCCTGCGTGGTGTGGCGTTTGACTTTAGGGTGAAAGCGCGAGATGAGCACAAGCCGCTGTGGGACAAGGCCTTCTTCGCGGGCTCCTTGTTGGCGGGCTGGTCGCAGGGTTTTATGTTGGGTGGGCTGATTACCGGTTTTCACAAAGACCTGTGGAGCCAGTTGTTTAGCGCGGTAATTGGGCTGTGTTTGGTGGCGGCCTACTGCTTGCTGGGCGCGGGCTGGCTCATCATGAAAACCGAAGGCGCGCTGCAGCTCAAAGCCGTGGCTTGGGCGCGGCGCAGTTGGTGGTTTACCGTGGCGGGGGTGGGAGCCATATCGCTGATGACACCGCTCATTAGCGAGCGCATTTTTGAGAAATGGTTTAGCTTTCCCAACCTAGTGATGTTGTTCCCCATTCCGGCCATGACGCTGGTGCTGTTTGGCATGATGGCGCGCAGCCTGCGCCGCCTGCCCACACGGCTGGCCACGGGCAACCAGTATGGTGCAGCGGTGCCCTTTGCCTGCACGGTGGGGGTGTTTTTGCTGGCGTTTTACGGCTTGGCGTACAGCCTGTTCCCGTGGCTGGTGGTGGACCGCATCACCGTGTGGCAGGCGGCCAGTTCACCCGAGGCGCTGATGGTTATTTTCTACGGCGTGGTGGTGGTGCTGCCGGTGATTATTGGCTACACCGTGTATGCCTATCGGGTGTTTTGGGGCAAGTCCACCGCGCTGAAGTATTGAGCCTCAAAGCTCTAAGTGCTTCAGGCCTTGGTGTCTAAAAGCGCGCCCGCCATCTCGTTGCTGCGCTTAAAGACCGCCAAGTTGGCCAAGAAAGCATTTTTGGCAGAGAGCTGATCGACGACATCTTTTTCTAGGGCGCTGCTGGCTTCGGCACGCTTAGATACGCTTGCTGTTACGCCCCCGCCCGCTTGGGCTTGCAGGTCTACCTCTTGGCGTTTGAAGCCTTCGGTCGAGTTGTTGGCAATGTTGTGCGCGGAGCTTTGCAATTGCACTTGGGCTGCATTCATGCCTGAGAGGGAAATGGAAGCAAGTGTGTTCATGGCGTGGGGCCTTGCGAAGGTGGTGGGTGGGTTAGCTCCAGTGTATAGAAAACGGGGCAAAGTTCAAGCCAATGTATTGATCCAATACTCACAAGCCTCGGCAGATGGGCCGCATCACATACTGCGGGAAAACCCTGATTGATTTAATTATTGATGCGATTAAATTAATGAAATCAATAAAGTCAATCAGATATGACCAACAATCATCCGAATGCCACCATCGCCGACATCGCACGTCGTGCGGGTGTGGGTACAGCAACCGTCGACCGGGTTCTCAACGGACGGCCCGGCGTGAATTCCATCACTACCGAGAAAGTCATGGCCGCGGTCAAAGCTTTGGGCGAGCCCACAGTGATGCGTGGCAGGCCACGAAAGGCGGACAGTTTTCGGTTTGTTTACGTTTTGCCTGCAGGCGGATCCTCACTCTTTGACCGCTTAGAGCGCGTCATTGCTCAGGCAGCCGGCGAGTTTCGCCACCAGCACATCACGCAGGTGACGCTGCGCATCCCCGCGCAAGACCCAGCCCACTTTGCAGCCGAATTGTCCAAGGTGAGCGACTGTGACGCCTTGGTGGTGGTGGCGCCGGACTTGCCTGCCATCAAGCTGGTCATCAATGAAAAAGTGCGTGCGGGGGTGCATGTGGTGACGCTGCTATCTGATGTGGCAGGTTCTATGCGCGAGGCCTTTGTGGGAGCCGACAACCGCGCCGCGGGGCGCACTGCCGGGCTGCTGCTGGCGCGCATGGCCGGTGCACCGAAGCGCGACACATTGCTGCTGCTTTCGCAAGCCACGCGCATGTCGGGTGAGATTGAGCGGCGCATTGGTTTCGCCCAGGTGATTGAAGAGAGATTCCCCTACCTCAAAGTGCAGCATTGCCTTGACTTGCCCTCGGATGACGAGAGTGTGTATGAGGCAATGCATCAGGTCTTAACCCGAGACTTTGATATTTCTCGGCTAGCCGGAGCCTACAACGTAGGGCAGGGCTCCGGCGGCGTAGCTACCGCACTTGCGCAACTGGTGCCACAGCAAAACATTGGCCTAGTGGCGCACGGCTTTACGGCGCAACATCAGGCCATGCTGGTTAGTGGTGCGTTGACCTATGTGTTGCACCAAGACCTTCACTACGGTGTTATTGCAGCTGCTCGGGTGTTGCGCGGCCTGTGTGAAAACGTGCGTGGCGCACTCAATGTGGTGCAGCCGCGCGTAGAAATTCTGACCGCCGAAAACTTGCATTGATCTGGCGACGGAATGTGTGTGTTGATGTTTGTT
>JBIIYT010000148.1:0-6181 GCA_044346675.1 Rhodoferax sp.
CAAGCCAAGGCTTGGTTACGGGGCAGATAGTGTTCATTTCCTTAAATTTTGGAGTAATTCATATGCTGACCGTAGAACAAGTTCTGGCCGCTCAAAAAGCCAACCTCGAAACCCTCAAAGACCTGACCGCTAAGAACGTGGAAAAGTTGGTTGAGTTGAACTCTGCTGCTTCCAAAGCCGTTGTGGCTGAAACCGAAGAGCACACCAAGGCTCTCATGCAAGCTAAAGACGCACAAGAAGTTGTGGCTTTGCAAACTGCTGCTGTTCAGCCTATCGCTGAAAAAGCTGCTGCTTACAGCCGCAACCTGTATGACATCGCTGCTTCGGCCAACGCTGAATTTGCCAGCACTTTGGAAGCCTTGACTGCTGACGCACAAAAGCAATTCAAAAACATGATGGACAGCGCTGTGAAGAGCGCACCTGCTGGCTCTGAGTCCGCAGTGGCTTTCTTGAACAACGCCGTAGCATCTGCTAACAGCGCTGCTGAGTCCGTGCAAAAGGCTGTGAAGCAAGCAACTGCTTTGGCCGAGTCCAACTTCGCTGCCGTAACAGCTACTGCTACCAACGCAGCCGCTGCTGCCAAGCCAGCCGCTAAAAAGCGTTAATTAAACCTTAACGCCAGCCGCGCGCTACTTCAGCGCAAAGCACATAGGGAACCTAGGCAACTGGGTTCCCTTTTTTCGTGGAGAAAGAAATGATCAACGCACTCGTCATGGGCACCCTTTTGGGAGAGGCCGAAGCGCGCGAAGGCAAAAACGCCACTACCTTTGTGGTGGCCAAGGTGAAAGCCCCCTGTGCCGAGGGCGAATCCGTCATCGTCAACGCCATCGCGTTTGACGCCGAGACCTGCAAAGCGCTCATGGCGCTAGAAGATGGCGACGCGCTGGCCATGTCTGGCAGCATTACGCCCAAGGTGTGGAGCGACAAGCAAGGCAACCCCCGCCCTGCGCTGGACATGGTGGTGGCTAAGTTGCTCACGGCGAACTGATCATCACCGTAGCTTGTGTGGGGGCAAGGCTACCGCGCAGGGTGCGATATCAGCGCACACTTTTACAATGTGTGCGCTAGCAAGACTGGCGCCTTACCAACCCACACAATAAGCACGCTGCCATGACCATTCTCACGTTTATTGCTGGCCTCATTGCCTTGGTGGCGGGGGCTGATTTATTGGTTCGCGGGGCGTCTAAGCTGGCCTTGTCGTTTCGCATATCGCCCTTGGTGGTGGGGCTGACCATTGTGGCGTTTGGCACCAGTGCGCCCGAGGTGGCGGTGTCCGTGGGGGCGGTGCTAGAGGGCAAAACCGACATCGCCATTGGCAACGTGGTGGGAAGCAATATTTTTAACGTGTTGTTCATATTGGGCATTTCCGCACTCATCACGCCGTTGGTGGTCAACGTGCAGCTCATTCGCCAGGAAGTACCCATCATGATCGGTGCCTCTCTGTTGTTGCTGGCGCTGTCAATGGATGGCAAGCTGAGCTGGCTGGACGGTGCCATATTGCTGGGCCTGATGGTGGCGTACACCGTGTTCTTAATAGTGCAGTCACGCACCGAAACCCAAGCCGCTAACGATGAATACGCCGCAGAGATTCAGCCCGCCAAAGTCAATGCGTGGGACTCCAAGCTGCCGGTTCAGCTGCTCCTGATTGCGGTGGGGCTGGGGTTGCTGGTAGTGGGCTCGCAGTGGTTGGTGTCATCGTCCACTATTTTTGCCAAGGCCTTGGGGGTGAGCGACTTGGTCATCGGCCTGACCATTGTGGCCGCCGGCACCTCCATGCCGGAAGTGGCCACCTCGGTGATGGCGGCCATTAAAGGCGAGCGCGACATTGCGGTGGGCAATGTAGTGGGTAGCAACACGTTCAATATCTTGGGGTGCCTGGGTTTGTCGGGCTTGGTCTCTGGCCACATGGGCTTGGTAATGCCCGCTGCCATGCTGAACTTTGACATGTGGGTCATGATTGCAGTGGCCTTGGCTTGCCTGCCAGTGTTCATGACCGGGCGTGAAATTGCGCGGTGGGAAGGCGCCGTGTTTTTGCTGTACTACGTCGCCTACGTAACTTACCTGGTGTTGGCTGCGCAGCAGCATGATGCGCTGGGAGCGTTTTCTAGTGCGATGATGAGTTTTGTGGTGCCGCTTACCGTGATTACGCTGGTGGTGGTGCTCTTGCGTCGGGGCAAGACTACGGGCGCCACTCCGTGAACACAGCTGACCTGTTGCCCTGGCTTGCAGCACTGCCGTTTGTGGCGGCGGTGTTGTTGGCGTGGGTGCGCAATGAGCAGCCACGTTTGGCTGCGTGGTTGGCGGGGCTCGCAGCGCTGGCCGCTTGCGCGGTGCTGGCGGTGCTGGCCCCTGCTGTGTTTGGGGGCGAGGTACTGCGCTGGTCGGTAGATTGGCTGCCTGCATTGGGCTTGCGCTTTGGGCTGCGTATGGATGGCCTGGCCTTGATGTTTGCCATGCTGGTTCTGGGTATTGGAGCCTTGGTGGTGCTGTATGCCGCCTATTACCTCAACCCCAAAGACCCACCCGCGCGGTTTTTCTCGTACTTGCTGCTTTTCATGGGGGCCATGCTGGGCGTGGTGCTGGCAGACAACTTGATTTTGCTGGTAGTGTTATGGGAACTCACCAGCCTGTCGTCGTTCTTGCTCATAGGCTACTGGCATGCCGACCCGATAAAAGGCAAGGAAGCGCGCCAGGGTGCGCGCATGGCGCTAACCATTACCGGCGCAGGCGGGCTGTGTCTGTTGGCTGGGGCGCTGCTCATTGGCAACATGGTGGGAAGCACCGACCTAGACACCGTGCTGGCCAGCGGAGACTTGATTCGCAGCCACGCCTTGTACGAAGTGGCGCTGGTGCTGGTGCTGCTGGGGGCGTTTACCAAGAGCGCGCAGTTTCCGTTTCACTTTTGGCTGCCCCATGCTATGGCGGCGCCGACTCCCGTGTCCGCCTATTTGCATTCGGCCACCATGGTCAAGGCGGGGGTGTTTTTGCTGGCGCGCATGTACCCGGCACTGGGCGGCTCAGAGCCCTGGTTTTGGATTGTGTCGCTCACAGGGCTTGCTACGCTGATGCTGGGTGCCTACATGGCGCTTTTCAAGCACGACCTCAAAGGCTTGTTGGCGTATTCCACCATCAGCCACTTGGGGCTAATCACTTTGTTGTTTGGCTTGGATGAGCCCTTGGCGGTAGTGGCAGGCGTGTTTCATATTCTGAACCACGCCACATTCAAGGCGTCGCTGTTTATGGCAGCGGGCATCATCGACCACGAAACCGGCTCGCGCGACATGCGCCAGCTCAACGGTTTGTGGAAGTACATGCCCATTACCGGGGCCTTGGCCATGGTGGCGTCTGCGGCCATGGCCGGTGTGCCGCTGATGAATGGGTTTTTGAGCAAAGAAATGTTTTTTGCGGAAGCAGTGTCAAAGCAAAGCAATGTGGTGATGGAATGGCTATTGCCGCTGGGGGCTACCTTGGCCGCAGCGTTTAGCGTGGCCTACAGCCTGCGGTTTATTCACGACGTGTTTTTCAATGGCGAGCCCGTGGGCCTGAAGCGCACACCGCACGAGCCACCGCACTTTATGCGTGTGCCGGTGGAGCTGCTGGTGGTGCTGTGCTTGGCCGTGGGCCTGATGCCCAGTGCAGTCATTGGTGGCCTGCTGGCGGTGGCGGCCAAGGCGGCTCTCTTGGGGCCGGTGCCTGGAGAGTTGCCCCAGTACACGCTGGCTTTGTGGCACGGCTTTAACGTGCCATTGCTGATGAGCGCTGTCGCCCTGGTCGGGGGCATAGCCATTTACTTTGGGTTGCAGCGCCGGGTGAACTTGCACACCCTAGAGCGGGTACCCGCCGCGCCCAAGCGCAGTGGACAAGAGTGGTTTGGCATTGCGCTTGCACGCGGCTTGCACCGTGCCAGCCGCACCACGCTGAGTTTGCAGACCGGCCAGCTGCAGCACTACCTGCTGGTGCTGGTGCTCTTTGCTGTGGCCGCAGGGGCTTGGCCCTTTGTCAACGCGTGGATGCACGGCGCGCCCCAGGCGGGCCCCTCGGTGGCATCGGCCCCGGTGGACTTTGCCTTTGTAGTGGTGTGGTGCATTGGCATGGCGGCAACTGTGGGCACGGTGCTGTTGTACCGCCAGCGTTTGCTGGCGCTGCTATTGGTGGGGGCAGTAGGGCTGGTGGTGAGCTTGGCCTTTGTGTACTTCTCAGCGCCTGACCTTGCGCTGACCCAGTTGCTGGTAGAGGTGGCCACGGTGATATTGATGATGCTGGCCTTGCATTGGTTGCCAGCGCAATCGCCCGCCGCGCAGGAAGACACCCGCTGGCGGCGTGGGCGTGACGCTGCAGTGGCCATTGCGGCCGGCGCGGGATTGGCGGCGTTGGCCTACATGGTGTTGGGGCGCCCGTTTGACTCCATCGCCCCCTACTACCTGGCGAACACGGCCACGCTGGGGGGCGGCGCCAACGCGGTGAACGTCATCATTGTGGATTTTCGGGGGTTTGATACCTTGGGCGAAATCACGGTCATGGGCATTGCCGCTCTCATCATTCACGCCATGCTGGCAGATTGGAAACCCTCTATGCCCGGTGCACTAGCGCCCGTTCCAGCGTTGAGTGCGTCGCGCCCAGCGGGCCCTGTGCTGATACTGGCCTTGGTGAGCAGACTGCTGCTGCCGCTGGCGGTGCTGGTGTCGGTGTATTTGTATTTGCGGGGTCACAACCTGCCCGGTGGTGGTTTTATTGCCGGCTTGCTCTTGGCCATTGCACTCATATTGCAGTTTGTGGCCAGTGGGCAAGACTACATGGGCCAACGCATGCGCATGGAGTTTGCGCCGTGGGTGGGCTGGGGGCTATTGCTTGCCGGTGGCAGTGGCTTGGCCAGCTGGTTTTTTGGTGCGCCCTTTCTTACCAGCACCTACGACTACCCGCTGTGGCCACTGGTGGGCGAGGTGCCGCTGGCCAGCGCATCGGCGTTTGACCTGGGCGTGTTCCTCACCGTAACCGGTGCCACCATGGTGGCGTTGCTGGCCATGGCGCGTTTGTCGGCAGCGCCTGCGCCATTGCCTAAGCTTGAACCCACCACAGGAGTTTCTCAATGATGGCGGCCATGGTGTCTATTGCGTTGGGTGTGTTGTGCGCAGCGGGCATTTACCTGATGTTGCGCGCACGCACGTTTGATCTGGTGCTGGGGCTGACTCTGCTGTCTTACGCGGTCAACCTGTTCATCTTCTTTATGGGGCGGCTGCGGGTGAACGCGGTGCCTATCGTGGACGGTGTGCGCCCCGCCGACCTAGCCCACTATGCCGACCCACTGCCGCAGGCCCTGGTGCTGACGGCCATTGTGATCAGCTTTGCCATGACGGCGGTGATGTTGGTCATTGCCATGCGCACCCGTTTTGCTACGCACAGCGACCATGTAGACGGCGCGCAGCCGCAGGATGTGCGCCCATGACACTCTTTTCGCACGCTTTGGTGCTGCCCATTGTGTTGCCGCTAATGACCGGCGCGCTTTTGCTGCTGCTGCAAGGGCGCTGGCCCCGGCTGGTGCCTGTGTTGGCAGGAGCCAGCTGTCTGGTGGGGCTGGGGGTTGCGGTAGCTTTGCTGCGCCAAGCCGACACTGGCATGGTGCAAGCCTATTTGCTGGGTAACTGGGCGGCACCCTTTGGCATTGCGCTGGCGCTCGACCGCTTGTCTGCGCTCATGGTGTTGCTGACCGCGGTCATTGGCTGCTTTGCCCTGTTGTACTCCTTGGGGGGCGACTCCAAGCGGGGGCACCATTTCCACAGCCTGTTGCAGTTTCAGCTCATGGGTCTGAACGGTGCGTTTCTCACCGCAGACCTCTTTAACCTGTTTGTGTTTTTTGAGGTGCTGCTCATCGCATCTTATGGCTTGCTGCTGCACGGCGGTGGGCCTGCGCGCTTGAAAGCCTCTATTCACTATGTGGCCTTTAACCTGACCGGCTCGGCTTTGTTTCTCATTGCGGTGAGTCTGTTGTATGGGCTCACGGGCACCTTGAACATGGCAGACCTTGCGCTGCGGGTGCCCCAGGTGGCGGCTGACCGGGCGGTGCTGGTGCAAAGCGCCGCACTGCTGTTGCTGGTGGTGTTTGGTGTGAAGGCGGCCTTGCTGCCCCTGTACTTCTGGCTGCCCGCTACCTACGGCGCGGCCAGTGCGCCGGTTGCGGCACTCT
>JBIIYT010000009.1:0-18912 GCA_044346675.1 Rhodoferax sp.
GCCGCGCCAAGTCAATGATCTTGACTGGCTCTCCCATATCCAGCACAAACACATCACCCCCCTGCCCCATGGCCCCGGCTTGGAGCACCAGTTGTGCGGCCTCTGGAATGGTCATGAAATAGCGGGTGACTTCCGCATGGGTGACGGTAAGCGGCCCGCCTGCCGCCAACTGCTTGCGAAACAAAGGCACCACGCTACCACTCGACCCCAGCACATTGCCAAAGCGCACCATCGAAAAACAGGTGGTGGCGCTTTGTGCCGCCATGGCCTGCAAAACCAATTCGGCCATGCGTTTGGTGGCGCCCATCACATTGGTAGGGCGCACTGCCTTGTCAGTACTGATCAACACAAAACGGTGCGCACCCGAACTTTGGGCCGCACGCGCCATGCTCAGCGTGCCAAAAACGTTGTTCAACACGCCATCGCCTGGATTGCTCTCCACCATAGGTACATGCTTATAGGCCGCAGCGTGGTACACCGTTGCCGGGCGGTACTTTTGGCACAGTGCCAACATACGATCGGCGTTCATCACGCTACCCAGCAAAGGCACCAACTCCACCGCCAAGGCCCGAGCGTCGCACAGGGCTGATAGCTCTTGGTGAATGGCATATAAACCAAACTCATTGTGATCGAGCAAGAGCAATTGGCGCGGCTGCTGCAACACAATCTGGCGCACCAACTCCCCACCAATACTGCCGCCCGCACCGGTAACCAAGACCACTTGCCCTGCCAAATCCTGCGCTAACAACGCTTGGTTGGGTGGCACCGGCTCACGACCCAACAAGTCTTCAATCTCAAGTTCGCGAATATCTTGCACCGTAATCTTGCCACTGGCCAAATCTGCCATGCTGGGCAGTGTGCGCACATGCACAGGCAGACCGTCCAAAGACTCAATAATTTGCTTGCGCCTATTGCGCGGAGCACTGGGCATGGCCAGTAGCATGTCAGTGGCGTTTTTATCTGCCACCAATTGCGGCAAGTTCTGCGCAGAAAGAACCGGAACCCCGTTGATGCTGCGCCCCACCTTGGCTGGGTCATCATCCACAAACCCGACCAACTTAAACTGACGTGAGACCGCCAGCGCCGCTGCAGTTTGCGCACCGGCCGTGCCTGCGCCAAAAATCAACAGACGGCCAGCGCGCCCTGTAGACGCATCTTGCACCCCTGCAAGCCAAAACCGAGCAATCGCTCGACTCGCCCCCACCAACAACATAAAAATCAAGGGCTGCAATACACCCAAACTGCGCGGCACGCCAGACCACTGCAGCCACAACAATGCGCCCGAGAGCAAAGCACCATACACCCCAATCGCCTGCGCGGTGGCAAGCAGTGCCGCTTGGCCGGTGTATCGGAAAATGGCGCGGTATAAACCAAATTTGATGAAAACCGGCACCGCCAGCAAGGGTGCGAGCGCATACATCCGCCACTGGTAGCCCGAAGGCTCATGCAGGGCGTCAAGGCGCAGGGAAAAAGCAATCCAAGTTGCCAGCAGCGCCAGAAGCACGTCCAACGCAATGACCACACCGGACTTGGCCATCCGAGGCCAAGTGAGCACCTTCTTATGCATTGATGGCGAATGCTTCCTTGCTTTGGCCTTGGGCGATCAAGGTGGACAGCCATTTGGGAGTGAGGCCTCGACCAGACCAAGTCTCGCCATTGGGGCCGCGGTATTTGGCTGGGACAGGGTTTTTGGCGACCTTGGCCAATTTAGGTGCTTTCGCTGCGGACTTGCTTTTTACACGCCCACCCTTGGCCATTTTTGCTGGCTTGGCGGCTTGTAGGTCTTTGACGGTAATTCCAAAAGCCTGCATTTGTGCCAAAATTTCTTGTACGGTGCTTTGAAACTCTTTGGCTTTAATCTCAGCCGCCTGTTTTTGCAGCTTGGTGATTTGGGTTTGAATATCCATTAGTTTGGTCATACAGTTCTCCTAAAAATATTAGTTGCGCGGAGCGATCATATATTAATTAGTGCGAAATTCCTTCGCGCCGCACAACCTTCAAAACAGTCAGAAAGATAATTTTTATATCCAGCCAAAAGGTTTTCTTATTTAGATACTCAAGATCAAGGGCTACTTTTTCAGGAATAGGCAATTCATCACGCCCGTTAATTTGCGCCCACCCCGTCAATCCAGGTGCCAGACGATGCACACCGCAGTGCGTACGCAACTCAATCAGATCCAACTGGTTATACAAAGCCGGACGCGGCCCTACAAAACTCATATCCCCTTGTAATATGCTCCATAGCTGGGGAATTTCATCCAAGCTACTTTTACGCAAGAAGGCGCCAATAGGCGTGAGATGCGCCATCGGATTTGGCAATAAGTGAGTCGCCACAATAGGGGCGCCCACTTGCATGGTTCGAAATTTTGGCATTTGGAAAATGCGATTTCCCAAGCCAACTCGGTCTGACCAATACAGAACGGGGCCTTTAGAGGTCAACCATACACCCAGCGCTATCAAAACTAGCAAAGGCAAGCAAAGAAGTCCAATACCACAGGCCAAACTCAAGTCAAAAACTCTTTTCATACCACTTTGACCATGTATTCATTCATCAACAAAACGAATGCTATTATTGATTAAAGAAAATCGTCGGTGCATTACTACTCTCCATTCTATGAGTATCATTACCCCACAAAATACCCAGCCCCACGTCGCGGTTGTGCTCCCAGCCTACAACGAAGAGCTCACCATAGTGGCGACCATTGAGGCCTTCCATGCAGAGCTGCCCCAGGCGGCTATTTGGGTGATTGATAACAAATCGACGGACGCAACCCAACAACTCGCGCGCAATGCTATTTCCTTACTTGGCTGCAGTGGTGGCGTGATCTTTGAAGGGCGAAAAGGAAAAGGCAACGCGGTGCGCCGAGCTTTTCGAGATGTCGAGGCCGATATCTACGTGCTTGCGGATGCAGACCTTACCTACCCCGCTAACCGCGTACACGATTTGATTGCTCCCATAGTGGCCAACCAGGCAGACTTAGTGGTCGGAGACAGGCACAGCGGCGGACACTACGATGCCGAAAACAAGCGCTCATTGCATGGATTTGGCAACCGCCTCGTCAGAGGCTTGGTCAATCGCCTCTTTAGCGCCAGTTTGAATGACATCATGAGCGGGTACAGAGTGTTTAGTAGGCTCTTCGTCAAGAGCTACCCCATCTTGGTCGAGGGTTTCGAGATTGAAACCGACATGACGCTTCATGCCTTGGATAAGAGATTCAGAATTATGGAAATCTCTGTTGAATACAAGGACAGACCAATTGGCAGCGTCTCCAAGCTCAATACCGTATCCGACGGATTTAAGGTCCTTTTCACCATTGCGCGAATTCTGCGCTACTACCGCCCGCTTATTTTTTTTGGCGGATCCTCAATTGTTTTTTGTTTTGCGGGCTTGCTAGCGGCAGTACCCGTGTTCATTGATTGGATTGAGCAAAGCTACATTCATCATGTGCCATTGGCCATACTGGCAACGGGTCTTGAAATTGTGGCGGTGCTGATGTTTGCAATAGGGCTCATTCTGGACTCCATCTCCCACCAAAACAGGTGCCTTTTCGAGAGGGAAATGTTGAAGCGTTGAGATCCGAGCTAGCGCGCATGTCTGGCGCATTCGGGGAGTCGAGCAGAGTCAAACTCTACTATCCACGCATCGTAGGCAGCGCCTTGGTTGAATGGGTTGCGGGTAGCCACATGCCCGCGGCCCGGCCCGGCAACTACCGCTCCTAAACAATAGAACAAAGGCAATTCGGGACCAACTCCGCCCACAATAAGCATGTGACTGACGGAGCGCTCTTTCATGCGAAGAATGTACGGCGTTGACGCATCGCTCGCAAGATTCACGAAGTTAATCCAGTCGTAGGCAAGGCTGTCCCTCGGCATCAAAGCCATGGACCGATGCCCATTGAGGACTACCGCGTTTTGCGGCAATACAGTATCAGCCCACTGCATCACCTCGTATCCATTGGCGGATCGCCGCATCACGTCGCTGCGCCATGCGGTGGTCATGGCGCCCGGGAGCAACGATGCAGCACCGAGCCAACACACAGCGCTTACCGCAAGCGCTTGCCCCACCACAACCCACCGAATTAAGCCATATCCAGCTAGTGCTTGTCGACTGGCTTGCAGCGCCAAAATCGCCATCAACCAGTAGTAGGACTCTAAATACATTCGGGCGCTGGGCGGCGCAAGCCAAGCGCTTGTTAACACCATGAACAGAGCGGCGCCGCTTCCAGCCCAAAGCCAGGAATCTCGGCCAAGGCGTAAGCCTAGGAACACCAGTGCGCCAAAGCCCAGCAAGGTTGAGAATGACCCGAGGCTGGTGGGGATCAACATCAACCAAGGAAAGGGCAAGGGGCTAGTCATATCCGCAGCCCCCTTCGCCAAGTCAACAAAAGCCTGCGTCCCTGGGAGATGTCCGGGCAAAGGGTGGGTCAACGCACTCCACCAACTGGCATGAAACGCCGCCGATTTCCAAGCAATCGGTGGCGCCATAATCAGCACTGCACTCATCAGCCCCACGGCCAGGGAAACCATTAAGAGCCGCTGCCTCGCCATCGTCCACAGCGCAAGAAGACCCACAACCCCGCCGCCCAACAGGTAGTTGAATTTGGCCTGTGAAGCCGTCATGACCAATGCGCAAACCAAGGCAAAGCCAAACAAAGAGGTGCGCGCAGACAAAGTTCTGCGAGAAGGGTGAACCACCAGCGTGAAGGCAAAAGTAGTCATCGCAATAGGCCACATCTGGGGTTTGGGCGCGCTCACCAAAAACAACAAAATGGGAGCCGAAAAGGCGGCCAAAGCAATCAGATCGGTTGCCGCACCCTCGCGTGGATCCGCTTGCTCGTGAGCTCCCCTATTGGCGAATAGCACAATACCCACGATGCCTAGAAGGCTCACAAATTGCAGCAGGGACCCAAACTGCTCTGCCCCCACCGAGAGCGCCAGCGCATTGAGCACCTCACCGTTGCCTGCCAAACGGCCCAGAAACCATTCTGGTGTCAGCGGCATGCCACCGTGGTTGAGCACTGCGATCGCCATGCCCATGTGGTAGTCCAATGCATCTGCACTGGTCACTGGCCCTAATGCCAACAAAAACATGCCAAGCAACAGGAGCAGCAGCAGTTTGCGGGTACGAGATTGGGCATTCAAGTTTGCCCAGCACGTCTTCAATCGCTGCGCGAGAAGGGGTGCAGGCGCAGCGGCTCGCAGCAGATTCCACAGCCCGCAAGCCATGCAGGCAATCGCACCACTCTGCATAAGCCCCAGCGCAGTCAGGCCAGCCAATGCCAATGGGTACAGTACGATGGCCACAAGCATGCCCCCCACCATGGGGGCCTGCCATCGCACCCAGTCCTTATGCGTAGCCACATCGAAACCAAACGTACGCAGGAATGAGCGGCCCAGCCAATCTAGACCTGCAATTAGAAAAATGGAAAACACGACAGACAAGGGGGGCGTTGCCACCCATTGATCAAGGCTAAACATGAGGATCGTTTGTAAAAACAAGTAAGCGTTTGGCAAAGTAGGAGGGGATTGCCATGAGTACCGAAGCCATCGCAAATCCAGCCTTGTCGCCCCATTCATTTCCTGCAAAGCTTGCAATCACCCATCGGCAAACTGGCGCGGACAAGGACACCAAGAGCATGATGGACAAGTTGGCTGCGACAAAATGCCAAAACAAGCCGTTCTTCCTAAATATCCATCGCCGCTGAATGAGGTAGTTGATCACCAGCAAAGGCAGATACGTCAGCGCTGAAGCCACTGCGTACGCAAGCCCAGAGTGCACACCTATAGAACGATAAATGAGTGCCTGAATTACCAAGGAAAGCACCCCTAGGGCGCCCCCATTCACACAAAACCAGAAAAACTGCCGACGGATCATGAAGGATTTGTCACGCTGAAGCCAAGCTTCTGAAGGCTTGAAGTATGAGGGGCCGATTGGTTAGACATAAAGCCTGCCAAGTTGTCCGCATTCACTGGCAACCGAATGTGCAACTTGGCGGCAAGCAAAAGCACAGCGGTGAGCCAACGCGCCGGGATGGGCAGTATCCACGGTTTGCGCTGACACTGTGCGGCGGCGTCCAATACCAGTTGGCGCAAGCTTCTGTGTTCGACTTCGAACAAATTGGCCTCCTTGGGCGCGGCAGAGCTCAGCGCCACTTTCAAACTTAGGTCACATAGTTTTTCTATGTCAATCACCGGCACGGTGCCCCACCCGCCGTCTGGCAAGGGAACGATGGGGAGCACCCTGGCCCATTTGCGTATGCGCTCATACAGGCCGCCATTTCCAAGAACCAAGCCCGGGCGCACGATGACCACGCCCGGTATGTGTTCAATGGCTTTTTCAATCGCAAATTTGGTGCGACCATAAATGGATGAAGCATGCTCTCCGGAAGAGTACGAGGAAAAAAACAATTGCCTTGGTACGCCAGCAGCCTGCAACTGCGCAGCAATGGCGGCCGTGGACTCTAAGGTGCGCTGCGCGCCCTGTGCACCATCAAAGTCGTGCGCCAAGTGAATGGCGCAGTCCACCCCAGCCAAAGCTGCCTGTGGCACGGCTTGCCCCAATGCCCATGGGTACCCCTGCACCACGGCTTGACTTCCCACCCCATAACTTCCCGCCACGTGACTAGCCCCTCCTTGACGCGAAAGGGTCACCACATCCATGTGGCGCGCCAGCGCAGCGCAAACCAAGTGCGACCCGATGAACCCAGTGGAGCCAATAACTAGTATCCGCATGACTTCACCGCTTCGGCGATACGTGCCGCATTGGCCATGATGGTGAGCGAGTGGTTTTTTGCCGGCAACGAAGGCAGAACACTGCCGTCGATTACACGAACCCGCCGGCTATCCCACAGGCGACCATCGGCATGCGTTTCAAACGCTTGGGGCTCTGCGCGCATGGGCAAGGTTGCAGCATGGTGAAAGCCCCAACTGGGTGGCGGTGCAGATGCGAGTCTTTTCAAGGAGTAGCCGCCTAGCTTGCGCAAGGACGCAAGCAAAGCAGGCAACTTCGAGTACGGATGTCGCTCAGGGTAACGGATGGTGATGTTGCCTCCGCCATCCACACTTAAGCGGTTGCTTGGTGCCGGTTTAGATGCTTCCCATATCTGGGCGACCAGCATCCCCGGGATCAATGCAGCCAATACGGAACGTGCGGCGCTCATCGGCAGCGGAATGTCTGGCAGCAAATCGGACCACAACATCCCCCCCGGATAATAGAAACTGATCATGTCGCTTCTGCCGTAGCCTGCCATAGTTCCAATGAGTTGTATAGGATAGCTCTGGCTTGGTAACGCAGCACCCACACTAGCCGGGAAGAAAATTGGCAGCAGCGTGGGAGGATGGTCGACAAAAGGCAGCGTGCGTCCTGGCTGATTTTTGCTCAACAGCACGAGCCTTGAAGTCTGTAGGGTGCCACAGCCCAGCAACAGATGCCGGGTACGGATACGAGTCCGCTCCTGCGTTTTTAGCACCTCCAGCTCAAGCTCTATGTCATCAGCGTGCTCGACATAGGACACTAGCTTGTGTCCGCCCCAATAATGAATCCTCTCGCGTTGACGTAACTCGATAAGTGTATGAAGGGGGTTGTAAATGCCCGCCCCCGCAGGAGCGAAAAACTCGGTTTCGCCAAAGTCATGCGCAGGTCTACCACGGTGCGTTTGAGTCAAGACAGCAAGCCTTGGGCGGCCTAGGCGAAGTCCAATAGAGGTCAGCCGATGGGGCCGCGCGTTATACCGCTTCAAAACATGCTGCGCGGCAGGCACCATGGGCACGGGAGCTTGTAGATTGTCGCCCCCCCCTAGGAATGAATGCAGGTCGTCTGACGCACCGGAAATGCCAATGTGCGCCTCCAGCTCGGCATAATACTTCGCGAGGTCTGCGGCGGCTATGGGCCAATCGCCCGCATCGGCCAAGTCCGCTTCGGTGTAGCGAAGCAACTGGGCACCCCACACATTCGCCATGCCTCCGGCAGCATGGCTGCCGCGTCCGCGCACCAACAATTGCCCTTTTTGCCCCACTACGCTGAAGGCTTCGCCCTGCATAACATGGCCCAATGCGCGGGCTCGCAACTTGGGGTGAATGCACTGGGGGTCAGCCAAATTAGCAAGCGTCTCCCATGCACTTCCCAGCAATGCCTCGGAAGCGCCGCTAGCCAATGCCTGTTTCAGACTGGCGTACGGGAATACGGAGCGGGGTTCCTCACCTACGTCCACCATACAGGTGTTGCAATTTTGTAGTTGGAGTGCAGCAGACACACCTGCTGGACCAGAACCAACGATGACGTGGTCAAAGAAGACCATGAACCGCCTTTTGGATGCGCCCCTTGAGCAAACGCCCACCACCCGCCACCGCACTGACGAACAGCTGAACAAGACTGTGCTGACGCCCCACTACCGCCTGTCGCAAGCAGCTATACGTAGGATCGCATTCCGCGAGATAGGCAATCAGCAAAAGTTTGCGCGATAACAGGTGACGCGTTGCGCCGCGCCGAAGCCACGGCTCTATGCCGATTGCGTCAAGTCGTTTCTCGACAATCATGGCCACTGTGCGCAGTTCATGCGGCAATGCCTGCACCAGCGTGGGTGCTTCGGCATGAAATTTCAGATACCCATCAATAAGGCTCTGCGGCGCAGGACTTCGGAAAAATTGCAGGTGAAAAAGCTGTGCTTCACGCGCCAAGTCCTTGACTGCGATATGCAAGGATCTCTGCATGCCTAGTATTTTTTCCACACTACACGGTTCACGTAGTCGGTGTAGCTATGAAGAATGCGCAGTACCTTGTCAGAGACATTGGGCATGCTGTAGTCACTCACCTGGCGTATGCCATGTGGGTCCACCCGCTGTGCCCCACGGGGCTGGGTTGCCAATATGGTCAGCGCCTGGCGAACCCGGTCAAGCTCCAGACCCACCATCATCACCGCAGCCTCTTCCATGCCTTCGGGGCGTTCGTGCGCTTCGCGCAAATTGAGTGCCGGAAAGTTCAAAATCGACGCTTCTTCACTGATGGTTCCGCTGTCGGAAAGAACCGCCTTCGCATCCATTTGCAACTTGACGTAGTCATGAAAACCTAAAGGCTTGAGCAAGCGTACTAGGGGGTGAAACTGCGTACCACTCGCGTCAATACGCTTTTGTGTGCGTGGGTGGGTAGACACAATAACGGGCAAGCCATGGTCTTGCGCCAAAGCGTTGATCACGGCAACCAGCTTGGAAAAAGACTGCGACGAGTCAATATTTTCTTCGCGGTGCGCACTCACTACAAAAAACTGCTGTGCCACAAGACCCAAACGCGTCAATACATCCGAGGCGTCTATTTGCGGGCGGTAGTGCGTCAGCACCTCAAACATGGGGCTACCCGTCTTGATGACCAAATCGGGTGGCAGCCCTTCTCGCAGCAAATAGTCTCGCGCGATAGAGCTGTAGGTCAGGTTGACATCCGCCGTGTGGTCCACGATGCGGCGGTTGGTTTCTTCGGGTACGCGCTGGTCAAAACAACGGTTGCCAGCTTCCATGTGAAAAATAGGAATTTTGCGGCGCTTGGCGGGTATCACGGCCAAGCAACTATTGGTGTCACCTAGCACCAGCATAGCCTCAGGCTGTACGTCGGCCAACACCTGGTCCACCGCGATAATGAGGTTGCCAATGGTGTGTGCCGCACCACTGCTACCCGTGGCGCTGTTTAAAAAGTGGTCTGGCTTGCGAATAGCCAAGTCATCAAAGAAAACTTGGTTGAGCTCATAGTCGTAGTTCTGACCTGTGTGCACTAGCACATGGTCGCAATGCTCATCCAGCAAGGCCAGCACGCGCGAGAGTCGAATAATCTCTGGTCGCGTGCCCACCACCGTCATTACTTTGAGTTTCTTCATGACGCGACTTTCATTGCGATGGTGTCTGGCTTTTGGGGATCGAAAATGTAGTTGGCCCACAGCATGACGATCAACTCGTCATCGCCCGTGTTAGTGATGTTGTGCGTCCAGCCCGGCACCGTTTCTACCACGCGCGCCTCACCGCCTTGCACCACCAGTTCATAGGTTTCATGGGTCACGATATGTCTGAAGCCAAAATGTGCCGTGCCTTTGATGACCAAAAACTTTTCCGTCTTACTGTGGTGGTAGTGCTCCCCACGGGTCACTCCGGGATGGGCAGTGAAATAAGAGAACTGTCCGCAGTCGGGCGTCTTCAGCATCTCAGCAAACTCACCACGGGGGTCTCTGTGCACTGGCACCTGGTAGCCAAATGCCTGTGGTGGTAGGTAGCTAATGTAGGTGCTGTACAGCGCGCCAACCAAACCCCCACCCACGCGAGGAGTCAGCAGCGACTCACGGCTGTGTATGAACGTGCGCAGCGTTTCCACCACCTCGCCCACGGTGGAGGAATAAACCGGGTTCACCGCCACCTGCCCACTGGCAGCGGACGGCGCAGACAACAAACCAAGGAAAGAGTCCACCACATCGTCTACATAGACCAGCTTCAGGGGTGATGCCGCGTCATGCACCGCCACAGGCAGGCCACGGGCTATGTTGTGACAAAAGGTAGCGACGGCAGAGTTGTAGTTGGGCCTGCACCACTTGCCAAAAACGTTGTTCAACCGATAGATAAAAACCGGCGCTGCGGTGTCCGCACTGTATTGCTCCAACGCGCGCTCTGCAGCCAACTTGCTTTGGCCATACGGATTGTCCAGGCCCGCTTGGGCCGATGATGCAAACGCAATGGGAACTTTGCGGCCCGTCTTTGCCAGCGCAGTGCAGAGGTCTTGCGTGAATGTGGTGTTACCGGTCACGAAATCAGCCGGGTCTTGCGGGCGGTTTACACCGGCCAGATGAAATACAAAATCGGCACTGGCCAGTGTCTGCTGAAATTCTGCGGGTGTGGCACTCCGAATCAACCCCAGCACATGGGTGTAACCCAACTCAGCCAGTCGAATGCGCAAATTTTTGCCAATAAAACCATCAGCACCGGTAATGACGATACGCATGGGGTAGCTCAATCCTCTGCCAAAGCCGGTAGCCCATCTGCAACGCGGCGCATGAAGTCCAGTTTTAGCAACAACGCTTTCATGCCTTCCACGTCTAGGCGATGGGTGTTGTGCGACGTATATTCTTCTGCATGCAGCGCCTGTGTCAGGCGCTGCTCACCGTGCTCTACAAATTTCTCGTAGTTCAGATCGCGCCCGTCGGGCGGTATGCGGTAGTAGTCGCCTAGGTCTTGTGCGCCCGCACGCTCCTCGCGACTGAGCAAAGACTCATACAGTTTTTCACCATGGCGCGCACCCATCTCCTGCACAGGGTGCTGGGGCCGCTGCATCAGCGCCAAAATGGCCTGCGCTAACACCGACACAGTAGCAGCAGGCGCCTTTTGCACAAAAATATCACCATTGCACCCGTGCTCAAAAGCGTACAGTACTAGCTCCACCGCTTCGTCTAAAGTCATCATGAACCGCGTCATGGAAGGGTCTGTCACGGTAATGGGTTTGCCTGCCAACACCTGCTCCACAAACAGTGGGATAACGGAACCACGCGAGGCCATCACGTTGCCATAGCGGGTGCCGCAAATGGTGGTACTCGTGCCCTCCAGATTACGGCTAGCGGCCACCATCACCTTTTCCATCATGGCTTTGCTGATGCCCATGGCGTTGATGGGGTACACCGCCTTATCGGTACTCAAGCACACCACCCGCTTCACACCCGCCGCTATGGCCTGCGCCAACACGTTTTCTGTGCCCAGCACATTGGTACGCACCGCCTCCATGGGATGAAATTCGCACGATGGCACCTGCTTGAGCGCTGCTGCGTGAAAGCAGAAGTCCACTCCACGCATGGCGGCCGCTACGCTGCGCTGGTCACGCACATCGCCAATATAGAACTTGAGCTTTGCATGCGCGTAGCGTTTGCGCATGTCGTCTTGCTTTTTTTCGTCCCGACTCAGGATTCGGATTTCACGAATATCGGTATCCAAAAATCGGCGCAAAACGGCATTGCCAAAAGAGCCTGTGCCGCCGGTAATCATCAGTACTTTGTCGGTGAACATATGCAAAACGCTTTATCTAAAAAATGAGTCTGCCGACTCCTGCACCCAGCCAGCCGGTTATTGGAGTGCGTCCGACTTTGACAGGGCAGAAAGATACCCTATTAAGTCATCGACTAAGCGATTGTGATCGAAGTGCGCTTTGAAATACCGCCGCCCGTTGGCCCCCATCTCTAAGCGCTCCTGCGCAGACATGCGGTACAGGCGCAACACCCCATCGGCCAAGCCCTGCGCATCCTCAGCAGCAATCGCCAACCCAGCGCCTGCCTCTTGCACCAGCCGCGCGCCTTCGCCATTGAGGCAAGCCAAAATGGGTCGGCCTGCGGCCATATAGGCTTGCACTTTGTTAGGAACGGTAGCGGCAAAAATAGGCTCATCAGCCAAACTCACCAGCAAGGCTGCGGCCTTTTGCATCAGGCCAGGCATGGTCTGCATGGGGAAGCGCCCAGGCAAATGCAAGTTGGTGAGACCGCGCGCTTTGACTTGCTCACCCATCCAGTCCCAACGGCTGCCGTGGCCAAAGACCACAAAACGAATGTCAGGCTGCTCCTTCAACAGCGTGGCCGCTTCCACTATCACCTGCACCGCCTGCCCCACGCCCACATTGCCTGCGAACACCACGGGGAACCCTGCGTCAAGCGCACTCACTTCAGGCAATGGCACGTCCGGCGGGTCACTGAAAATAGCTTCCACAGAGTTAGGAAAGTAGACCACCCGCTTGCCCGGCGCCAAGGAAGAGACCGGGGCTTCAAACCCCTTGGATGAAACCAACAGCAAGTCGGTGTGCCGGTAGATGAATCGCACTACGTGCCCTACCGCAGCCAGTACCCACCGGTTGCGAACATAGCCAGTCGCCTGCAGACTCTCGGGCCACAGGTCTTGCACCCACACCGTAACACGGGCATTTTTCAGCCAGCCGATGAAGAGCGCCGGTAGAGCTTGCAGTATGGGAGACACGCCGTACACCAACACTGCATCGTATTTCTTCCCCCGAAGCAGCCACGGGGCCAACAGCAAACCCGACAAAACAAACGACATGTAGTTCAATGCCAGCCAAATGGCACTGCGCGAGCCCCTAGCCACCAGCGGCACGCGGTAGACCTTGGCCCCTAGCAGCTCTTCCGTTTGACAGCCCCATGCCCGGTAGCCAGGGAAAAATACACCCTCGGGGTAGTTCGGCTTGCCAGTCAGCACCTCTACCTCTACACCCTTGTCCACCAAGGTGTGCACCACCTCATTGATGCGGAAATTTTCAGGGGAAAAGTACTGTGATATGACCAACACCCTCATACGTTGCGCCCACCCTCTTGAATACGCTGGTAGAGATGAAGGTACTCTGGCCCAATAGCATCCCACGTAAAGTGTTGCTGGACAAAGCGCTTCCACGCAGGCGCTATTTCCGTCAACGCATTGGCGTCGCCAAGCAGTTGCATCAACCCCATTTCAAGCCCGTGCACCGTTGCGGGCACTTCCAACCTTGAATCTACTTCTTTCACCTTGCCAAAGCCACACTGGTCAGTTAGCAATACCGGGGTGCCACACATGCCCGCCTCAATCGCCACTATGGACATCGCCTCTTGCCGCGAAGGCACCACCAACAGGCGAGCAGAGCGGTACGCCGCTGACTTTTCTGTACCGCTCAAATACCCCAGAAAGTGAACACACTGACCCATTCCCGCTTGTTCAGCGATGTGCCGAAGTTGCTCCAACAAACCGCCATCAGGCCCGGCAAACACCAACTGAAAACCGGCAAGCTGGTCTCGCACCCGAATGAACGCTTCCAGCAACAGATCCGGGCCTTTGATCGGGTTAAGCCGCCCCATGAACAGCACCATCGGTGCATCGGGCAAACGGTGTTTCTCCAAGAACTCCTGCTGGTTAGCCAAAGGAAAGTCTGCCTCGTTCACCCCGTTGGGAATAACAAGCACCTTGGCTGGCGCTACCCCATACTGCTCAAAGTGCGGAAGCTCGCTAGGGGTCACCGCAATCCAAGCGGTCGCATTTTGAATAATGGAGCGCCCCGCAAAAAAGTTGTACAGGCGCTTGAGAATGACAGAGCGCCCAAATATCGGCAATGCCCCCGCAGGGCACACTACGTAAGGCTTACCCGCACGACGCGCTGCGACATATACCAAGTAATTGAGCACACTCCAGTGCCCCATGAGATGAATCACATCCGCTTCTTCAACCAAACGATGGATGGTGCGCCAGCCACCACGGGGTAAATAAAATCGTTTCCAAAGGCATGGCAAGGCGACATTGCGCGCGGGAAGTAGTGCCTGAATTCGGGCAGTACTGGCATCAATATCCAAACTCAAAACTGTACACGAAACATTTGCCTGTTGCGCCAGAAATCGGCTCATCTGAAAGGTGCGCTCGGCGGTTCCGCCGCCAATCTGCAGATCAATAGATGGATTGACGTTAAGTATTCTGGTCATATCCTGTCCCGAGGCCTCTGCGAACCTTCGCCAAACAATGTCAAATAATTTTGTGTCACTGCCTGGGTGCTGTGCGTTCGTGCAAGTTGCTCAACGTATGTCGCAGCAATTGCAGGTGGATTCTCAACGAAGCGTCTCACGCGATCGAACTCTGCGGCGTCACCTTCCAAAGCACGCTCAGTGACATTGCAAACCCCACTGAAATCAGAGAAAAAGCTTTGTGAGCTATCCGAGTCCAGCTTGGTAAGGTTCAACACCGGCTTACCCAACATGACATATTCCACCACCTTGCTGGGTAACTGATAAGCAGTGGAGTTGCCTAAGTTCACCAACACAGTCGCCTCTTGCATTGCGCGCACCGCTTCTGCACGCGAAACAAGTCCATGTATAAATACTTGGGACTCCATCAAGTCACTATAAGCAGCAAAACACGGTTGGCAATCATTCACTACGCCGTAAAAATGCAATTCGAGTTGCGCGCCTAGAGGTGTTGATAGCAAACGACGGAAAAATTTCAATAACCCTTCTGGGTTACGAATGCTTCGGTACAGCGTTCCAGCAAATACCAAACGTATTTTGTTTGACTTGGCACAGGAAGTTGCCACAACTTCAGCACTCTTGGGCGGCGCAAACAAGGGTGGTACAACCGCTATTTTGGACTGTTCCATGGCGGGAAAGCACCTCAAGTACTCCAACCTTGTTCCTTCGGTAGTGACTGCAACCGCGTCTGCCAGCTCCAGCACCGAAGACTCAGACCGGGCATTGAGACCACGAAAAAGCGTAGGGTTGTTGACGGGCGTTTCCGTCATGAACGAAAACGGATCACCAATATCCACAAGCCACTGGATTGCGTAGCGACGCTTGAGTGCGAGACCTACCAAATGACCGGTATAGGGCAGTGAAACACTGACCACCACGTCGGGACGGCTGCGTTGTATCAGTGCATGCGCCCTCTTCAGCGCTGAAAAATACCAAAATGCCGCGAAGTCTGGCCATAAGATCTTGCGCACGCTATGACGGTATGCCGACTTCATAAGCTGGCCCACGCTGCTTCGAATGGAGACCGGCGCCCCTATTTTTGTCGCTGCACTCGCTGGACCCACCGTAGCCTCTAGGCGCAACCAACGTTTGACAAGCTCCCGCACATTGCTACCTGTGCGGTGAATTTCCACACCACCCACACACTCGCGCCCAGCGCGGCTGGGATTGCTTGCACAAATCACCTCTACCTGGTGCCCTAGACGAACCAGCTCCTCGGCGATGGCAGTCCAACGAAAAGCGCGGGGGGACAACTCCGGAAAATAGGAGTAACAAACAATAAGAATTTTCACGGCTTACACCAACTCCATTAAGCGACCATAGGCTTGTGAATAGGGCAATGGCGCTGGAGTTGGATCAGTGATCTGTAAGCCACTTTCAGAAAAATCATGGATGACAATTCTTCCACCTTCCAAAGCGACCATTCGATACACCCACGCCCCATATCCCGCATGACGTCCCACAAAACCATGGGGGCCAAAGTACAAGCATTCGCCCTGCGGCGCGCCACGCAAATTGAATACGCCTTGCGACAGCTTGGCAGGCTCCTTACCCATCACCCGAGGTACGTGGTGAGCCAATGCAGATCGGTACAAGTTTCGCTTATCAGGAAATGCGGTGTAGGTATATGTTCCTGGATCTCTCGCCTTGGACTCCCCATCCATCACCAACTCTATCGCGAGTTGATCGCAGTGCGCGTGGGCGCCAAGACCCGCTAAGCCAATCTCGCCACAGCGAATAGCAAGATACAGACGCGGGCTACGGACAATGTAACAACCCATTCCGCGAAACGCTTTGAATTCGACTTCGTCAAGCAGTCCCTCTGCGCTCACTTCGAATACGCTCGTCCGTCGACAAGCCACTGGCACCGCCGTGAAGCGCTCATACAGAGCTTGCCAAGTTGGCGCATCACCCACCGCGCAGTTCCTTGCTAGCAACGTTGTCTGGGAATCGGGCGCTGGCTTGCCGCTGGGTCTATTGCCCACCAAGGCGCACAAAATTGTTGCCGCCACATCGAACTTCACCTGCTGAGCCTCACTATTCAACCCAAGCACAGCATGTATTCCTGCAGTGAGCGCTCCGTGGTCAAGCGACCATCGTGGCGATGCCGGATCATTCGCAGCGCGCAGCTGCTCGCCGCTACCGACTGTCATGAAGCGACCACTGTCATTGTCGCCAAACTGAACTACAGTGCCATCAGGGCGTGTCATCGCCTCACTGAACTGGGCCATGCCCCTCAAACGCGACCAGAAAGAGTCTGGCAAAGGGCTTTCTCCTTGCCCCCCCGGGAGCGGGTAAAAAACTATGGGACTGTTTTTCAGTTTCGGCGTGGCACTCCACGGGTGGTGCTTACCGCTTTTGAGTACGTCTTTCTGCGTTGGGTTGAGCGTCGCCAGAAAAGCCGCCGCCCACAAGACGATCTCGGAGGACAAACGGTGGTAGCACACGGAGGCTTCAAAATTGCTCCCATCTTCGTGGAACTGGTAGTGTGTTTCCTCAATCAACTCTTGCACCGAAAATGCGAGCCATGCATCCACCTCTGCGCTGCTTGGCAAGTACACTGCCGCCAGAAGCAGACCCGCAATATCGGCTAAATAATGGTTTCCTCGAATCTGTGGTGCCCATTCAAGATTGGAGGCGATATGGCTTGCATGCGCTGTCACGCTGGCCATGAAAATCGATTCGAAGTCGTCGTCAAAGACCACTCCACTCGCGACAAACATGTCCCTTGCCACCAGCCAATTTGCCACCCGGATCGCAATGTCCATCGGACAGGCCCAGTTGACTCCGAATCCCGGGGGATTGCTAGCAATAAAGTCCAATACTTGATTTCGGAACTCTCCGGCGTAAATCTCAGACTGACGAAAACCCGGCAGACCACAGCGAGAGAAGTGAGCGGCCATGGCCAAGGCGGGAAGATGCTGCATACGCGCCAGCTCCCAAGGCACTTTAACATCCACTCCGCGCAAGTGCCCAAAGCGAATGTCGCCGTGCCACGCATCCTCACGCCATCGGTATCCCGATTTGAAGTCCAACTGCCAGTCTATCGGGGAGTACGCATCATCAACCAACGACCCAACATAACGAGCAGTGCTTCGATTGGAACCGTTGATGTTTACGCCAAACCCGGGTCGCTTAACGGTAGAAATCACAGATGGGGGATATAAAACACCGCCCACGCCAGCGCACTGCATACCGTGCTTGACCACCACGGGGCCAGACCCGAGTAAATCGAAACAATGCGCTAAAGCTTGCTCAGTCTGCGCAAGCACCAATGGGGGATAGTCTGGAAACTCTTGGCTCAAGCGACGCACGAAATCGACGACCATGAATGCAAACCGTTGCGCGAGTCGCCCCGTGTCCTTATCCTGCCGGGGTGGATAGGTCGAACATAGATGTGCCGCTGTCTTGCGCACCAAGCCACGCAAGCCCCTTTTCAACCGTCTGAATACCCTACTCGGCAGAACCACCGCCATGCGCACTACTCCCACGGCGGGAACGCAATGCGGTGCACCATACATTGCCCAGAGCCGTCCATCATCTCAACTTCCAGCGCTTTTCATTAAGATAGCGGCGCAAACGAGCACCATAGCCTCTTTTGTAAGCATAAGGCGTGGTTGCTTGTGTTGGCGTTAACACAAACATCCAAGCACTTGCGCATTGCGCTGGCATGCGATCTGACATCTGCGCATTCCATGCAATCAATCGTTTTGATCTGATCACATGATCAAAACCAAAGCCACATAGAAAAGTTCGTGGCAGAAATTGCGCTATCTGAAACCCACTCGCTTCGATCATGGAGCGAACCGCCGAATAGGAAAAAAAATTGATGTGTGGACTGATGGCCAAGGTGTCCACCACTGCCGATGTAGCTGGTTTTTGAACCACTATCCTTTTCATCGCACGCAAGATCCAGTAAATACCGGATAAGTGCATCACTGTTTCCACCAAGGATGCCAGCTCGTAAGGACCATATCCGTTGGGCAACGTGAGTACCACTTGCCCAGTGGGCGTCAAACGCCCCCGAAGAAACGCCAAGAACGCCAGGGGGTCTTCGACATGTTCAATGACTTCCGACGCAATGACCAAGTCAAAAAGGCCTAGCTCATCCCCAGCAGCTTCAACCAGATACTGTGCGTTGGCAGCAAGGCGCTGGCGGTTTGCAAAAGCGATGCTGGTAGCGTCACTATCGATGCCGATGAAATGCGATTGAGGAAACTGCTGGGCTAAGCGCTCCGTTAAATTGGCCCCGGTACCGCAACCGACATCTAAAACGCGTACAGGATTCGTGGCCGAGATTACATTAGCAACGAAATTGAGTCGCTTTTGAAGTCCATAGGTGCATTCAATCACGTATGTATTCCTTCCACCAAAGGGCAAAATTGAACAGATACCAAACCTGCGCCGCCTTGCGTTC
>JBIIYT010000149.1:0-6122 GCA_044346675.1 Rhodoferax sp.
GGTTGCCAAAGCACTCGAATTTGTGCAACGAGATATTCGCTATCTCTCGGTCTCTCTGGGTGAAAATTCACATCGCCCCTACCCCCCCGAGCTGGTACTGCAGAGGCGCTATGGCGACTGCAAAGACAAATCGCTATTGCTGGTGTCCATGCTACGCCAGCTCGGCGTGGAAGCAGCGCCTGTGTTGGTCTCCACCTACCAACGCAAAGGGTTGGAGACTATGTTGCCCAGCCCCTTGCTGTTTGATCATGTGATTGTTCGGGTGGTCGTAGATGGAAAAACGCATTTCCTTGACCCAACCCGACAAGGGCAGGTAGGAGCCCTAGAGACCATGGGGCAAGTACATGGGGACTCGCAAGTTTTGGTCATTGCCCCCGGGAGCAATCAATTGGTAGAAATTCCAGCGACCGAGAACGAAGCATTGATCACAGACAGCAGGATTGAGCGCGTTACGATCACAAAAATGGATGAGCCCGCATTGATGTCGGTGCAATTGATGTACCGCGGCGTCATGGCCGAGTCCATGCGAAACGGGATATCTCAGATTACGCTGGCACAACTGCGAAAGTTCTATGAGGGAAACATTGGCAAGCGCTATCCCAATGCCACGTTAATGGGTGACCCCATCGTGGTGGATACCAAAAATCAAAACTCGCTAACAGTTGAACTGCAGTTTCGCATTAAGGATTTTTTGCAGGTATCAGATGGTGACTGGTTGTTGCAGTACCAGTCGCCTAATCTGCAAGATCAGTTCTTTGCACCCGGCAATACCAACCGTAACACGCCCTTGAGCATTCCCAGTTATCGCAGTATCCATCGCTACCAGTTAGAGCTCACCCTGCCTGATGAGTTTGATGCGCGCTACAACCCTTCTCAGCGTGCAGTGGAAAACCCAGCATTTGTTTTTTCTAAGACTTTGTCGTTCAAAGGACGCACACTGGGCGCGGCTATGGATTTACACGTGCGCACAGACCGCGTGTTAGCGAAGGAAGTGCCTGTTTTTTTGACTGACTTGAATAAAGTAGCCGACCTGATGCAAGGCACGCTCTACATCAGGAAATCTGACTTACGCTCAGCCAATGCGGGTGCCGCGGTATCGCTACCCTTGAAGCAACAGGTCGTTGACCGCTTGGAACAAATTATTAAAAGCTCAAGCCGCGTGGCAACCCAGGCAAAGGCAGATGGCAGAGATCAGAGTGCCGCGCTTTGCGAACGCGCGAAAGCAGCCGCGTATCTAGGACGTTACCCCGACGCCTTGGCAGACGCACAAAATGCAGTCCGCCAAAAGCCCAACGATGCCGAGGCGCTGACGTGCCGTGCAGAGGTTGCATCTACGGCGGGCGAGTTTAAATCTAGCGAACAAGACTATTCTCGCGCCATGGCTCTTGGGGCCAGCAGCGAAGACCTGTATCTGCAGCGCGGCATCGTCACCTTCTACCAAGGCAAATTTTCACTTGCCAAAGAAGACTTTGCAAAGGTAGTGAGCTTGTCCAACGTGGCTTCTGAGAAGCTTAGGGCGGACATTTGGCGCATTTTGGCGCTGCGCCGGGCTGGGCTTACGCCGAACGCCGAGAAGACGAGCACCGTGCAGGACGAGGAATGGCCGTCGGTCGTTCCCGCCTTTTTTCTCAACCAAAACGCGCCAGAAGCCGTTTTGCGAGCGGCGCACAAGTCCAGTGGGGACCGCCTAGACTGGCACTTGACAGAAGCCTATTTCTACCTAGGCCAACACTACCTATTGGCAGACGACAAAACCAAAGCCCGCTTGTATTTTCAGCACGCCATTGACAAAGGCGTTTTGTACAGCGCTTACTACAACGCTGCCCGACACGAACTAGCGCGTTTGCGCTAAGTGCACTTATTCAATCTTCCGTGCGCATGGCTATGACATTTTTACGCCCCCTACTCTGTCTGTTCGTTGTTCTCGCAACGACTTTTTCTACAGTCCAAGCGCAGCCATTCAGTGAGGTGAGTGCACCGCATCGGGCAGCGGTAGCACGCATGATGAATGCCATGCAGTTTGACGAGCTCACGATGGTCGGGATTAAGCGCGCCATTGAAAACTCACAGGAGGGTGGGCCTCAAAATGCAAAATTTTTACGGGAACTTTTTGAAGATGTTACGCCTCAACAAATTATGGAGAAGGTAACCCCGGTCTACGCCAAGTACTACTCCCAAGAAGATGCACAAACACTCGCCAACTTCTTCTCAGGCCCCACCGGCACCAAACTCATCAAGGCAATGGTCAATGAAGTGAAGGCAGGCAAGAAGCCCACAGGGCAAACGGCACAATTTACACCTGCTGACCATCAGGCCTTGACACTTTTTGGACAACACCCAGCCACTCTCAAAATGTCAGCGGTACAGACAAAAATAAACGAGGAGTCTGGTGTTGTTTTGCGAGAGTGGGGGGCAGAGATTGCACTCAACAAATTTCGCCAAGTCCTAGCCCCGATAAACCCCCATAGTGCTGAAGCTTCTGCCGCCCCTGCAGCAGCAGGAGGAGGTTTTTTCAGCCAGTTGTCTCACATCATTTCGGATTTGGCACAACGCTCAAATGAGAATAAGGCGCGCTTTCAAAGCAATTTGCAACAGCTCCAGATCGAAACGGTGCTGCGCCCTACCAAGCTCACTACTGCCGATGGCATTGCCGAAGGCAAACGCAAAGTCCAGCGTTTCAATGAAATTTTGGATCAGCTATTACGTACTTCAGACGAGATATCCCAAGATGCCCGCAAACGCCTTTCGGCGCTGGACCTGCCGCCCACCTACAAAGTGGAGTTCATGAAGGGAATTGAATTGGGCATGTCGCGTGAAATCGACGAAACCATCCGCTTCGGTGAAATCGAACGCAATCTGGCTCAACTCATGCAGCGCACTCTAGAGTTTGCAGAAGCCAAAAAAGACAAAATCTCTGAGCGTGACGGCAAGTTGCTTTTCGTTGAACAGGCAGACCTAGACACGTACCGCTCCCTCATCGCCCAAATCGAGTTGGAAAGCGCCAAGGAAGCGGCGCTTCTCAAGGAATCGAATGAGCGGTTAAAAAAGCTGCGACAAAGCGCCTTGTTTAAGTAAGCCGCTTCACCACCGCCGCAGGGTTGGCTGCTAGCTCCGCTGGCGCACGGCCTCGTACAAACACACACCGCTGGCAACCGACACGTTCAGGCTTTCCACCGCACCGCGCATAGGAATGCTCACCAGTTGATCGCACGTCTTGGCGGTGAGCTGGCGCATGCCGTCGCCCTCCGCTCCTAACACCAGGGCCACGGGGCCTTTGAGGTCAGCTTGGTAAATGGTTTGGGTGGCTTGGTCGCTGGTGCCAATGACCCAAATGTTGCGCTCTTTGAGCTCATTCAAAGTGCGCGCCAAGTTAGTCACCATAAAGTAGGGCACGGTCTCGGCCGCGCCGCTGGCCACCTTGGCCACGGTGGCGTTAATGCCAGCTGCGTGGTCTTTGGGGGCAATCACCGCGTGCACACCCGCCCCATCTGCCACACGCAGGCAGGCACCTAGGTTGTGGGGGTCGGTCACGCCGTCTAGCACCAAAATCAAAGGTTGGGTGCGTTGCTCCACAGGCAAAGCGGCGTTGGCGGCTTCCAAGTTTTCTAGCAGCTCGTCTAGCGAATGCACCTGCGCCAGCTCTTGCACCCGGGCGGCCACGCCCTGGTGCCCATGCCCGCCACACAGCTTGGCCAGGCGAATGCCATCGGCCTCAATCAGGCGCACACCGGACTCGTTGACCTTGTCAATGAATTGGCGCATGCGCGCATCGCGCCGGGTGGGTTCGTAGTAAATCTCGATGATGGACTTGGGCGCGGTTTTCAGGCGCACGCCTAGGGCATGAAAGCCGAATAGAACTTTGGATGAAGACATAGCCCCAATTATCGGGGCATATGGTTGCGTACCCTTCCTATCTAAGGGATGTCAGCGCACTCACCAGCTTATAGATGTCGGTGAACGGCTGTTGTCCATCGTGGGCATTGTGCTGCGCGGCCAGTTGCATGGCGCGCTCGGTTGCCTTTGCAAGATGTTGGCGTGTAGCTGCAAACTGGCCTGCTTGCCCCTTGCCATAGGTCACCAAATGTTTACCCAAGCGCAGGGCTATCTCTGTCCTGTGCAGCGGTGCCAACACCTCCTCAAAATGCAGCAACAGCCAAAGCTCAAAACATGGCACTGACGCTATGGCCTCAAACTTTACGGCAGTGCCCAACTCGCTTTTGAGCTTCTTGTTCAAGGCGGCAGCTTTGGACAGTGCAGCGTGGTAGGTCGCATGATCGTCTCGGTCAAACACCGCATACACCTGCTCGAAGGCGCGCGGAGCAATGCCCTTACTCGCATCGCCCTTCAAAAATAGCTGCTCAGCGTACTCCACCACCTGCAGAGGCTGCGTGCCAAAGCCGCTCGGGCGCACCTGCACGGTGGCTGTGTGCAACCGGAAAGCTTGGCGAATTTCACCAAAATACAGCGGCTCTGTCTTACTGCCCTCACTCACGATCAGAATGCGGTCATGACTGGCCCGGTTGGCTTTCTTGCGCTGGAGCTGTGCAGCCTGTCGCACACTGGGGGTGTTGTCCTTTCCCATTACTCTGGTGCCACGGCAGAGGGTTGTGCCATCACAGCATCACTGAAAAACGGCACCGCCCCATACCGCCCAACCAAATACCCGCGCTCCAACGCTTCCGTCTTGCGGGGGCTGAAATCGGTCAGCGGGTACAACGTGGTGGCCTGAGCCGCGTTCTTTTCGGTAAACCAAACTTGGTCACGGCGAAACAGCGCTTGGTCTAGCAAAGAGGTGTCGTGGGTGCTAAAAATCAGCTGCGCACCTTTGGCATTGAGCACCGGGTTTTGAAACATGGCCACCAAGCGGCGCACCAGCAGCGTGTGCAGGCTGCCATCCAACTCGTCCACTACCAACACCCTACCAGTGGCCAGTACATCTAGCACCGGGGCGGCCATTTGGTAAAGGCGTTGGGTGCCCAATGATTCGTCATGCAGTTCAAATCGCACTGATCCGCTTTCTGCGGCGTGAACAAATTGCGGCATTAGCAAATCACGATCTTCCTGTTGAACAGTTGCTGGGCCGCTAGCATCAAAAACAATGGTCCGTTGCATCCCTTTGCGCGAAACCGTTTCAATATCACTGATACCCGTATCTGCCGACGTCATGAAATCACGCACAGACTGCTTGCCCGTTTCGGTTTGCAATAGCGCTGTGGTGTGGTCGGGTGCAACCGACATACCCGCGCCAAAAAACAAAATCTTGTCCACTATCCACGTAAACACAGGCCCGAGCAACTCGCTGTTCAGCTGCGCCGCCGTTGCCAAAAACAGCGCATTGGGGCGGGTTGACTCTTGCCAGACCTTGCGCGGGCCAGTCAGATGCGAGCCAAATTCATATACCGAGGCCTGCTTTGCTTCGTCAAACGTGCGGCTAAACCACTGCTGCGGCTTGGCTGTGCGGTACACCAGCAGCCACTCGCGCACCACGCGCTCAGCCGTTAAGGAAAAGCCATATTGGTGGCGCACACCATCCAGCACAAAGGTAATTTCAAACTCCGACGGCTGCTTGCTGGCCACAGGGTCTAGTCGAAACGGCTGCACATTGACCGTTTGCCCCAGCTGCATGGAGGTGGCCGACTCTGCCACCATGCCCCGCATAAACGCCAAGCCCTGCAACACGTTGGACTTGCCGCTGGCGTTGGGGCCATACATCACCGCAGTGCGCACCGCATGGCTCAGCCCCTTAAGGTCCGTGGGCAAGAGGTTGGACTGCGCCATTTCCTTGTCGTTGGAGGCAATCAGGTTGAGCACCACCTCGTCATGGATGGAGCGATAGTTCTTAACGCGAAATTGGAGCAACATGGCTATTGAATATATAAATTATTCAACATTCTGCCACTTTTCTGCATAAATACGATTTATATTAGAAATTATTGAAAATTTAGCAACATGTCGCGCCTGCTTGGTGCAGCTCACTCAAACCGGGGCCAGTGCCGCTTCCAAAACCGACTCCAGCAAACGGCAGCTGTCGGTTTGGGTGGTGGTGAGCTGGGCTTCTAGCTGGTCGCACAGGGCCATGAGTTCATCGACTTTGGCGACGATGCGGTGTTGTTCGGCCTCTG
>JBIIYT010000150.1:0-6113 GCA_044346675.1 Rhodoferax sp.
CCAAGCGCTGGATTGCTGCGGGAGTGGGATGTGACAGTACGCTTGAGCCTATATCCGTGGCATCATCCCTATCACCCCCTTAAGCCTATTTCCCCTATGACGGATCGCCACCAGCTTGTTGCCGCGTTAGACGCTTTGCTTGAGCCTGCCCAATTTAAAGACTATGGTCCCAACGGCTTGCAGGTAGAGGGGGGCCTAGAGGTGCGCAAAATCGTTTCGGGTGTGACGGCCAGTTTGGCCCTGATCGAGGCCGCTGTGGCCGTGCAAGCGGACACGATTTTGGTGCACCACGGTCTGTTTTGGCGGGGTTATGACGGGCGTGTGACCGGCTGGATGCGTCAGCGCTTGGGTCTTTTATTGCAGCACAACATCAATTTGTTGGCCTACCATTTGCCGCTCGACGCCCACCCCGAGCTCGGTAACAACGCGCAGTTGGGAGTACAGCTAGGCTTGCGTGTGACGACCCGTTTTGGAGAGCAACAGCTGGGCTTTATGGGGGGGCCAGTGGCCTGCGAGGAGTTTGCCTGTGCGCAGGAGCTTGCCCATAAGGTGGAGGCCGCTTTGGGGCATGCGGTAGTGCTGGTGCCTGGCCGCAAGGGGCCTGTTCGCCGCATTGCGTGGTGTACGGGGGGTGCCCAAAGTTACTTCGAATCTGCCATTGCCGCAGGCGCTGATGCCTTCATCACGGGTGAGATTTCAGAGCCACAAGCCCACTACGCCCGTGAGACTGGAGTCGCATTTTTGGCTTGCGGTCACCATGCAAGCGAACGCTATGGAGCGCCCGCAGTGGCGGCCCATGTGGCGCACCAGTTAGGTCTGGAGCACCTATTCATCGATATAGACAACCCGGCCTAATGCCTTGTCGTAAGTTCTCTCATGCGTCCAGTTCAAGCTCCGCAGCGTATTAACTTCGAGAAGCCGATGGTCATCACCATGGGTGATGCCGCTGGTATTGGCGCGGAAATCATTGCCAAGGCTTTTCAAATGGAGCCGCAGACTATGCAGGGTTGCTTTGTCGCTGGCGATGTGCAAACCATGCGCCGGGCTGCGGCTGCCGTGGCAGCGGCGGGACAAGTCGCGTTACCTGTGGCAGTACTCACCGCTCCCTCGCAAGCGTTTGAGGTGCCGCCCCACTGTGTTGCGGTCATGCAAGTGGGGGAGGTGTTAGAGCAGGTGTCATGGGGGGAGGTGAGCCCTGTGGCGGGTGAGTTTGCCGGGCGTTGCGTCATGTGGGCAGCTGATGCCGCGTTGCGGGGTGATGTGGGCGCTATGGTGACTGCGCCCCTTCATAAAGAAGCCTTGTCGGCGGCTGGAGCACCGTATGACCGTTATCCCGGCCATACCGAGATGTTGCAAGCGCGCGTGGCTGAGTTTGTAGGCAAAAGCATTGCGCAATTGCCCGTGCGGATGATGTTGGCCAATGACGAGCTGCGCACAGTGTTGGTCAGCATCCATATGTCTTTGCGCGATGCGATTGAAGCAGTCACTCTAGAGAATGTTTTGCAGACCCTTCTCATTACCCATGCCGCTTTATTACCGGTTTTGGGGCGTGTACCACGCATGGCAGTTGCTGGACTCAATCCGCACGCAGGCGAGGGAGGCTTGTTTGGGAATGAAGAACGCGTCATTATCGAGCCCGCTATTGCTGCAGCGCGTCAGCAAGGCTGCAGTGTGACGGGCCCGTGGGCCCCCGATACGGTGTTCATGCGCGCCCGCAATACCAAGGGTCACCCCGGAGAATTTGATGTGGTACTGGCGATGTACCACGACCAAGGACTCATTCCAGTGAAATACCTAGGTGTGGAGAAGGGGGTCAACGTAACTTTGGGCCTGCCCTTGGTGCGTACCAGCCCTGACCACGGTACCGCGTTTGATATCGCAGGAACCGGTAGGGCCGATGCCTCCAGCTTGCTAGAGGCAGTGCGCATGGCGCGCACCTTGTGTAGGGGCTAAGCGCACCCGCGCTGCGGCTTATTTCTTCAGACTGTCGCGGATTTCCCGCAGCAAGAGGATGTCTTCGGCAGTGGGCGCGGGTGCTGGCACTTCAGCGGGGGTTTCTTTTTTCAATCGGTTGATTTGCTTGATCATCAAAAAGATGATGAATGCCAAAATTGCAAAATTAACCGCGACCGTGATGAAGCTGCCGTAGGCAAAAACCGGTACGCCGGCTTTTTTGAGTTCGACCAAGGTGCTAGCAGTACCCGGTGGGATAGCCCCTAGCACCCAAAACAGGTTGGAGAAATCCAGTTTTCCAATCACGGCACCCACTAGCGGCATGATCAGGTCGCCCACGACGGAGTCCACAATTTTGCCAAACGCACCGCCAATGATGACGCCTACAGCCAAGTCAATCACATTGCCTTTAACGGCAAACTCCTTGAATTCCTGAATCATTCCCATTCCTAAGTACTCCGGTTTATTGCAAAGTCGGCAGTATCGCAGGGGAATGGGGGCTGTCAATTGGAGAAACTGCCAAATGCTGCTCAAAAATCGGTTCCGACCGTCAGCTACAATCTGCGTTTTCCCCTAGTAGTGATGTTCATTGAGGATTCTCATGAGTGAAACCCCTGTCGACACCCAACAGATCGACTCCAGCAAACGTACTTGGATCATCGCATCGGCATGCACCGGTGCAGTAGGTGGCATCGCCGCTGCTGTTCCTTTTGTCAGCACCTTTCAGCCTTCAGAGCGAGCCAAAGCGGCCGGCGCAGCGGTAGAGGTGGATATTTCCGAGTTGCAGCCCGGCGAGAAAAAAACCGTGGAGTGGCGCGGCAAGCCGGTGTGGGTTATTCGCCGCACGCCTGAGCAATTGGCCGCTTTGTCCACGGTAACGGCCGAGCTGGCAGATCCCGATTCCAAGCGTAAGCCAGATGAGCTCACTCCAGCCTATGCTCGCAATGAAGCGCGCGCTATCAAACCCGAGTATTTTGTTGCTGTAGGTATCTGTACGCATTTGGGTTGCTCGCCCTCGGATAAATTTCAGCTCGGAGCACAACCCTCACTTCCAGATGATTGGAAAGGCGGATTTTTGTGCCCTTGCCATGGTTCCACTTTTGACATGGCCGGTCGCGTGTTTAAGAACAAGCCAGCCCCAGATAATCTCGAAATCCCACCGCACATGTACCTCTCCGACAGCAAGTTGCTGATTGGTGAAGACAAAGCTGCTTGACCCGCCCGGAGCACCACATGGCTGAAATGAAAGAAATTTCCCCCAACGCCCCCGCCGCTGCCAAGCTGCTGAACTGGGTGGACAACCGTTTTCCCTTGAGTAAGCTTTATAACGAGCACCTTGGTGAATACTTTGCACCCAAAAACTTCAACTTTTGGTACATCTTCGGTGCTTTATCCATGCTTGTATTGGTCATTCAAATCGTGACCGGTATTTTTCTGGTAATGCACTACAAGCCTGACGCTGCATTGGCGTTTGCTTCGGTGGAGTACATCATGCGTGATGTACCTTGGGGTTGGCTCATACGCTATATGCATTCCACAGGTGCGTCTGCCTTCTTTGTGGTGGTGTACTTGCATATGTTCCGTGGTTTGCTCTACGGCAGCTACCGCAAGCCCCGTGAGTTGGTTTGGTTGTTTGGTTGCGGTATTTTCTTGTGCCTCATGGCCGAGGCTTTTATGGGCTATTTATTGCCTTGGGGTCAGATGAGCTACTGGGGTGCACAAGTAATTGTCAATTTGTTTGCTGCCATACCCTTTGTTGGTCCTGATTTGGCTTTGCTGATTCGTGGTGACTTCGTGGTGGGCGATGCCACTTTGAATCGGTTTTTCGCTTTTCACGTCATTGCGGTTCCTTTGGTCTTGTTGGGTTTGGTGGCGGCGCACATTATTGCTTTGCACGAAGTGGGCTCTAACAATCCGGATGGCGTAGAAGTTAAAGGTCCGAATGCGCCCAAAGATGCCAAGGGTCACCCCTTAGACGGCATCCCTTTTCACCCCTACTACACAGTGCACGACATTTTTGCCGTCAGCATGTTCTTGATGGTATTTACTGCCATTATTTTCTTTGCGCCAGAGATGGGGGGCTACTTCTTGGAGTACAACAACTTCATTCCGGCGGACCCACTGCAAACGCCTTTGCATATCGCGCCAGTTTGGTATTTCACGCCGTTTTATTCTATGTTGCGTGCTGTTACCACTGAGATGATGTATGTGTTGATGGCCTGCGTGCTAGGAGCCGCTGCCTTTGGCATCTTCAAGTCTAAATTGCCTGCTTTCCTTAAACCCGTGATTGGAGTGGCCGCGCTCGCCTTAGTTGCCATGATGTGGGCTATTGACCCCGCGTTCTGGGGCGTTGTGGCCATGGGGGCTGGTGTGGTGATTTTGTTCTTCTTGCCTTGGTTGGACAATTGTGCCGTGAAATCTATTCGCTACCGCCCGGATTGGCATAAGTACGTTTACGGGGTCTTTGTAGTGAATTTCTTAGTGCTCGGCTATTTGGGTACCTTGCCGCCGTCGGCAATCTTCGGTCGTGTGTCCCAGCTCGGCACTTTGTACTACTTCGGATTCTTCCTGCTCATGCCGTGGTGGAGTGCCTTGGGCAAGACTAAGCCTGTGCCCGATCGTGTAACTTTCACCGCGCACTAGACGGAGACGACAAAGATGAAAAAATCACTCTGGACTTTGATGGTTGCCTTGGGCTTTGCAGTCGGGGCGCATGCAGCCGCAGGTGGCATAGCTTGGGACAAGGCGCCCAACAAAACCAACGATATGGTTGCTTTGCAAAATGGTGCAAAGCTGTTTGTGAACTACTGTTTGAATTGCCATTCGGCATCTTTCATGCGATTTAACCGGTTGAAAGACATTGGTTTGAGCGAGCAGCAGATTAAAGATAATCTGTTAATTGGGACTGAGAAGGTCGGAGAGACGATGAAGGCGTCCATTGACCCGCGACAAGCCAAAGTGTGGTTTGGAGCGAACCCGCCTGACCTGACCCTTGTTGCGCGTTCTCGCTCCGCAGTGGGCAAGGGAAGCGGTGCTGATTATCTCTACACCTATATGCGCACGTTCTACCCTGACGACACCAAAGCGACGGGTTGGAATAACCTGGCTTTTCCTAACGTGGGTATGCCCCACGCATTGTGGGAGTTGCAGGGTAAACGTGAGCCGATTTTTGACACTATCGATCAGCATGGACACCAAGTACAAGTGTTTAAGGAGTGGAAGACAATTACTCCCGGTACCATGACCCAGTTGGAGTATGACCAAGCGATGGGTGATTTGGTAGGCTACTTGCAATGGATGGCCGAGCCTGGACAAAATACCCGGGTGCGAATTGGCGTTTGGGTTCTCCTGTTCTTGGGTGTCTTTACATTCATTACATGGCGTTTGAATGCTGCGTTCTGGAAAGACGTTAAGTAGTACGCTGATTTAACTGGTTCAGAGTGGGCTTGCAAAAAGCAGCCCACTCTTTTTAATTTTTAGGAGTCTTTCGCCATGATGGTGCTGTATTCAGGAACAACCTGCCCTTTCTCTCACCGCTGCAGATTTGTTCTGTTCGAAAAAGGCATGGACTTTGAAATCCGTGATGTGGACTTGTACAACAAGCCCGAAGACATCAACGTCATGAACCCTTATGGGCAAGTGCCGATTTTGGTAGAGCGCGATCTCATTTTGTATGAGTCCAACATCATCAATGAGTACATCGACGAGCGCTTCCCGCACCCGCAACTCATGCCTGGCGACCCTGTTGACCGCGCCCGCGTGCGTTTGTTTTTGCTGAATTTTGAAAAAGAGCTTTTTGTTCACGTGTCCACCTTGGAGGCCCGTGCCTCCAAGGGCAACGAAAAGGCGCTGGAGAAAGCCCGTGCCCATATTCGTGACCGTTTGACGCAACTGGCCCCTGTGTTCTTGAAAAACAAGTACATGCTGGGCGATAACTTCTCCATGCTGGATGTGGCTATCGCACCTCTGCTGTGGCGTTTGGACTACTATGGCATCGACTTGAGCAAGAATGCGGCACCTTTGCTGAAGTATGCGGAGCGTATTTTTTCGCGTCCCGCTTACATTGAGGCGCTGACGCCATCCGAAAAAGTAATGCGCAAGTAAATTCGTGGCGCTGGCAGAATGATTGACGCCCAAGATTCCAGCTCAACAAGGCCCTA